>JAKSLA010000056.1 GCA_024401455.1 Paludibacteraceae bacterium
GTAATATTCTACGTTGCCGTCCTCGGTGCAGGTGGCTGGCTTGGTTACCACGTGTACAAGATCGTGGCCAAGCGCAGGAATCACCTCGCCCGCTATGATAAGTTCACCACAAACCTTGCACTTAACGATGGCCTTATGGCCGTCCTCGGTGCAAGTAGCGGGCTCGGTTTCCACGACTTCAAGCTCGTGGCCTTTGGTAGGGATCTCCTCCACTTTCTTGTGGCTGAGGTTGTGCCTGCAGGTGTAGGTCTTCTCGCCCTTCTCCATACAGGTTGGCTCCTTGCTAACAACGCCTTCGTCATAATCGTGGTCAATGGTTATTTCAACATTTTCTGACTGACATCCATTGATAGCCTGAGATATTGTGTATGTCTTACCAGTCTCAAGGTTGCGGAATGTTGGGCTTGTCTGCACACTCCAGTTGTTGCCTCCGTCGATGCCGTATATGCAATTATCAAACGCTTCCAGAGTGATGGAGGTGCAGGTCTGCGTTTCCACCACTGGCGCAGGTACTTTGCCGATAATATCGTAATAGAGTGTTACAACCTCGCCGATGTAATTTTCTTCGTCAGGTGACAACTTTACCTGAATCTGATAATTGCCGGGGCATACAGCAGGGTCAAGGTCTATTATTTCAAAACGGGCGTTGGCGCTGATATATTGGCTGATATCCACCACATTGCCATCAAAATTGAACTCAGTTTTAGTGAGCGAGGCTTCAAAATTGACGCCATTCGCCAAATCGCCATCGGTATCTACTGCTTCCATTGTCTGCATCGCAGTAAGGACAAACATAAACACCCAAATGCATTTTCGCAACAATTGCCTAAACATAATTAACAATATTTTATAAATTCATTATTTCAAAACGGGTGCAAAATTACTGCTTTTATGCGAAAACAGAACGAAATATTTTCAAAAAAAAACGGAAGTCCTCTTCTATCAAGATGTTTTTTAGAGAATTTACGGTCGATCACCCGAGGTTTTCTTTTGCTGTCCTTTTCCCTCTCGCCAAAGACGAGAATATATTCTTGACCACATTATCCCTAAAAAAGTCAGGAAGTTCAAGGGATTATTTGAAAAAAGGAAGAATTTCCTTAATGTTTTTCTCCATTAAAGTTGTCTATATTATTTAATAGAAGTATTTTAGCATAGTTATTTGAATAGGGATAATACATAAACGAACAAACATGATACACAAAACATCACCAATAAAGAGGGAGAATGGTCTATTTCATTCTATGCTATTCTTCTTGCTATTTTTCTGCAACTTCACAACAATCGCCCAAACGAAGAATCTCGTATGGAGGGAAGATTTCGGTGTTGCAGGCGACTCTGTCCGCATGGATTTTGCCGATCCGAAGCACACTATGCCCGGCCACAAATGCAACTTAGACACGTCGCAAGCCGTAAATGACGGAACATACGCCATCATGAGTAGCACGGCATGGGCCTTTTCCAAAAATCCACAACAACGATTCTTCAAATTAGGAAGAGACCATACGGGCAATAAAGATGGTGCCATGCTCGTAGTGAACACTGACGGTAGAATGGTGGACAAGGTCATCTACGAACAGACCATCGATTTCCCGCTCTGCACAGCCAACAAATACCACTTCTCCATGTTCGCGGCAAGCATCACCTCATTCACTTGCATGCAGGCATCTTTGGAAATCGTCATTTTAGGAAACGGCTCTGAGATCATTGCCAAAAAAGAGACAGGAGAAATACCTTGGTGGGAATCGGTCAAAGAAGAAGAGAAATATGCAGATGATCCTATGACCGTCCGTCAATGGACCGAATACGGTGTTGATTTCGAGTCGGAAGGCTACAAAAGCATCACCATACAAATTGTGAACCGTGCTAAATGTACGGAAGACGGCCGCGACCCTGCCACGCTACAAGAATGGGAAGGTTGCGAGGCAGGAAACGACTTTGCCATCGACGACATTTCCCTCTACCGCTATGACACGGACGAGGTGCCCGAAGCCGAAGTTTCAGCCACGACCGTCACCAGTCAGAACAAACTCAGCGCAGACTGTATCTATACATCCAGTTACAGCATTCCCACTTCCACTTTAGAGAGTTGGAAGAAAATTTACCCTACCGTCTATTTCCTTTGGCAAGTGAGCGAAGACGGCCACACATGGAGCAACATGACCGAACAGAGCGGTGTTGACAAACTTGACATGGAGACAGAAGCCGACGCCACAAAAAACCTACGCTACCGCGTCATCATTACAGGTGGTATGACGGAAACGGAAGGTAAAACCGTAGCTCTACAAATTGCAGAAAAAGGCGGTCCAGACGACGGATGTTACAAATACTCCATTTCCAACACATTGGCGGCTGCAAAGTTGCAAGCAGATTGCTCCTATAGAAGCGACCTAAAAAAGATTTGGACCCAAGATTTCGGTGTAATGGACTCTTTCGACATCAAGAAATTTGACGGAATAAGTCCGAACATGACATTCTTTGACATAGCGAACGACAACGAATTTAAAAGTGGCCAATATGTAGTCGGCACAGCCATCGATACAGCCATCTATATTCCTACATCATGGAACAAATACCCTGAGAATGGGGCCAAAGGCATCGCTAAATTTGCCAATGATGCCTACCTTTATATGCGTTTCGGAAAAGCCTCAACCACCGAATCGGCCAACATCTTGGTTGACAAAGCCATCAGCGGTCCATTCTGCAACTGTAAATCATTCATTTTCAGTTTCGCTGCTTGCAATCCTGATGATGAATGGAAATCGACTTCCATTCAGGCAAGAATCGTTGATGATGCAGGAGCCATCTTAGGAGAAGAGACCTTCAAATTTCAAGGCACCAAAAAGAGCAAGGCTTGGTTGCAAAAATCCATCGCCTTTGACATAGAAAAGAATTACAAAGGAAACATTCATCTGCAACTAATCAACACCAACAGCGACGAATACAACCGATTAGCCATCGACAACCTTGAGGTGCTCGTTTGTGGCGACATCCTTCCAGAGGCTATTGTAGGAATTGACAATTCCAAGCTCAATTATCTGACAGGATTCGATTGTAACGAAACGCCATACCACACATTCGGGTCTCTAAACAATAGCGAATGGGAACATCAATTCCCAGAGTTCGGATGCGCATGGCAATATACGAACGACGGGGGCGAAACTTGGCAATACTATGCAACTGGGACAAGCCACGAATACGACAACGGAGAGGGCGGACTGATCGAATACCGCGCCATCTTTGCCGAAACAGAAGCCATTGCCAAAGAGATAGCCCAAAACGGCAAGCCAAGCGATCCTTGCAATGCTTACGCATTTTCCAACACCATCGGATTCAATTGCAAGGTAACTGGATGCAAAGCCCCTATTTTCGCGTTCGTCAACCAAGAAAGCATCGACATTTGTGATGACAGTTCGGACAAAGTCACGCTAAGCGTAGAGAAGAAAGGGTCAACCAATGTAGATAGTTACCAATGGTTCTCTTCTCCGGCTGGAAAGGGAACGTGGAACCTCGAAGATTGGACGACGACAAGCGTTGATGTACTGCCTGCCGAGTCAACTGACTATCTCTTCATTGCCGTCAACGACACATGCTATTCAGACTCCATCTTCACCCATATCAATGTTCACAAAGCCATCTCTTTAGAGAAAATAGAAGACACAACCGTCTGCAAAAAAAGCGGCTTGAAACTGGAGGCGAAAGTGCTTTCTGGCGAACCGACCCAATACATTTGGAATGGAGTGAGCGGAATTTTGGAAGAACTCTCTTACCGAGAGATCAACAAAAAACAAACCGTCACCCTACAGGCCACAGACGGTGTTTGCTCTTCGGAAGAGATGACAATCATCATCGAAGTGGAAGACTCCGTACACATCGACCTCAACATCGACAAGAATGAGGTTTGCTTGGGCGAAGAGATAACTCTGACTACAAGCATCGACGAAGATGACGAATACAAGACATTCGCATTAGTAAAATCAGAATATGGTTCATTAACAAAAATGACCCTTGCTCCATCCATCAGCGAAGCACCTGAAAACCAGACCACATACACATTACAAGGCACATCTAAACACTGTCCTTCTAAAGAGTTGTCTGTCGAGGTAGCCATCAATGAAATACCGACAACACCTTCAGGCACATTGCGAGTTGACTACTTGATGTCAGATGCTGAAGGCGGTGCTTTCAAAAACCTTCTGGCACAAAACCCTAAGGCCGTTGACATCGAAGATGGATTTACCTACACATGGTACGACGCACAAGAGAACGTCATCGGAGCGACAGCGCCAACTCCCGATGCACCAGCAGCCGACAATACGGAAGACATCAACTATACCTACTATATCGGCCGAGAATCGGACAAAGGCTGCATCGGCCCTAAAGCCAAAGTTGTAGTCAACATATTCTCCGCTCCTACGCCAAGCACGCAAGACGTGGTTTACTGCTTGAATGAAGAGGCAAAACCATTAACGGCACAAATCACCGTAACGGAAGGGGCTCAAACGGAGGACTACAATTTAATATGGTACACGACTAAAGTGGGAGACACCGCTTTGGACGAGGTGCCTACACCGAATACCGAAACAGCAGGAGAAACAACCTACTACGTTTCTCAAAAGAACAAAACAACTCAGGCTGAGAGTGGTCGTGCACCGCTCACCGTAACGGTCTATAAGGTGGACAAACCTATCATTGGCGAAAACAAAACCTCCTACTGCAAAGAGGAGGAGACCATTCCTTTAGTGGCCTCAACCAGCGATGCAAACTGCAATTTGACATGGACACTCAATGGAGAAAAGACATCCGCCAACAGCATCAATACCTACGTCAATAGTACAACAACCTACACTTACAAAGTGTACCAAACTCTCACGATTGGCGAGGACCACGTCTGCTACGGACAAGAAGACGCCATAGAAGTAACTGTCACAAGCGTAAATGAACCGACTGGCACATTCAATGTAAGTTATACAAGATTGGAGGCAGAAAATAATGGCAACCGCTTTGCCAACAACCTTCTTTCGCAAAACGAGAATGTTGCCCAAGCAGAAGACGGGCACACCCTTTTATGGTACGACGAGAACAAAGCGTTCATCGGAGAGACCGCACCTACCCCCACTTACGATCCGACTTGGGAGACAGGCAAAAACATCGAATTCACCTTCTATGTAGCCCAAAGAGACGATAAAAGCCTCTGCATCGGCGAGATGAAAAAAGTGACGGTTTCCATCAATGACGCCCCTCAACCTAATGTAGAGTCCCTCTTCTATTGTGCCAACTCACAAACGACAGAAGCACAACTAAAGAACGACTTGAAAAACGCGGCAAGCATCAATGTTCTCCCTAATGGAGAACCCCTCTCCCACTATCGCCTCGTATGGTTTACTTCCGAAAGTGAATATTTGACCAATGAAGGTGCAGGAAGCAACGAGCCAATCGTCCTTCCTAACTTGGAACAAGTGGGAGATCAACACTTCTATGTATGCCAAAAGAATACAATTACGGAAGCCATCAGTACCCCTGCCATCATTACAGTAACCGTCTATGGCTTACCATCCATCACAACTCAACCGATAGAAAGCGTTTGCCGATATGACGGAGAAGAGGTAACAATCAACCTCGAAACAGGACTTGACCACACGAACGACCCAATCGATTATGTAGCCGAGTTCTTCGCCAACGGAGCACTTACAGAAAGTACGGCCGTCACTGTCAACACAGCAGGAACCTACTACATTCGAGGATATTACACGGCAAGAGAAGATTTACGTTGCTACTCGGAGCCACAAAGATTGTCCGTCAAAATTCAAGACTTCACAACGCCTGTCATTACTGCAGACGAAGTGGTTTGCCCTAATATGCCGGTCACATTGAGCGCCACAGCAACAAGCAGCAACACGGACGAGATGATTCAATACACCTGGTCGTGCGACAAGACGGGCGTTATCTCAACTAATAACAACAGCCAGATCACCACAGAAAATTTGTCGGAGAACTTTGGCGACTCCTACCAATTCTCCGTCACAGCAGTTTCCGGCCTTTGCCAAAAAGAGAGTGCCCCTCACACCGTCACCATAGGCAACGCACCACTGGAAGGCACACTCATCATTTCCGAAAATGGTGTGGACGAGCCAATCGGTCAAATCACTCAAGCAACAGGAAACGAGTTCTACTCTTGCGGTGGAGAATTGTCCTTCAAAACCAATTTCACAAAAACTACGGGCGACTACCTTTGGTCTAACGGTGAAGTAGGTGCCTTGGTTAGCGACAATCCGACAAGCGGTGACAAGACCTACACCCTATCATTCACCAATAAGTGCCCTACATCCGTCGAATTCACCATCCACACCATTCCTGTCACTTTGAAAAATGAGTTGGAGAATTACGAGGGTTGCGAAGGGGAAGGCTTCTCCCGCACACTCGACGTCGATTGTCAAGAGAACACGTACAACGTCACTTGGACAAAACCCAACGGCACCCAAACTTCCGGCATCGGTAATTTGGCGACTACACTCGCCATCAATCAAACGCAACTGACAGACGGAGGCATTTACGAATACGAAGTAACCAACCGTGCATGCAGCATTAAAGGTTCGTTCGAGGCTAAAATCAAGCAATCTGTCAAATTTGAAACAGAAGCGCTTGTCATTTTAGAGCGTGGACGCGACACCACCCTGCACATTTCCTTCCCTGACGGGAAACCAACCCTTGTAGAGTGGAAGGAGAACGGTACAACTGTCAATTTGGAAGAGAGTTACACCGTTCGCTCCATTGCCAATGATCACACTTACTCAATTGAGATGAGTGACCCTAAGTATTGTGACACCAAGACGACGATTGCCATTCTAATGGACGCATCGCTTATGATGACAACCCATTTGAAAGACAGCATTTGTGCCGGAGAGAGTGCCACACTCGTTGTTGACACAACAGGCACAGGCGCTTGCCGCGACATCACCAAGAGCTGCAAATTGACGATTACAGAAAACATTGCCGGCGTCGCAAAAGAGATTACACACCAAGCACGCATCGAAAACGGCATTTTCTATTTAGAGGTTTCGCCTGCGGCTGATGCCACCTACTCTGCCGTATTGACTTACGGTGACAAGAGAATCGAACGAAGCAACAACATCGTCGTTCTTGAGCCTATCATCATCCGCGCCATACCGCAACCTAAAGTTTGTGGCGACGAATCGGTGACATTCGAAATTGCTGTAACACCTGCCGATGCGATCATCGAATGGGATGATGACGAGAGCATTACGAGTGGCATATACGGAAACACACTTACCGTTGCCCCATCCTTCTCCAGCGGAAGCAATCACACAGAGACGCGCGCATACAACTTCACAGCAAGTTACGCATTCTGCACACCTAAGAGTGGCACGGTCAATGTCAGAGTGGACGAACCACTTAGAAACGGAGAAATCAATGATGACAATGTGATTTGCATCGGAAACAGTACCAATATCTCCGCATCCAGTGTCCAAGCAGAAACATACCAATGGAACGATGTAGACAGTTCAAGAAGTGCAAGCATACATATACAACCAGACACCACAACCACCTACTCTGTCAGCATGACGCGTGGCGAATGTAAAGCAGAGGCAGAATTCACGGTGAAAGTGGCAAGCCTACCGGTTATAGCATCCGTTGATTCAATCGGTATCCGTTCCCGCTTAATTCAAGTAGAATCTGGCACAGGAACCCAACCGTTCAATTACTGGGTGGACAATAAGGAGTCCAGCACCTTCGCAAGAATAGACGATCTTCTCTTCACTAAACATACAGCATATGTAGAAGACGCCTATGGATGTAGGGCTGAAATGGAATTCAAAGTTTTCCCTCCTGAACTGACATTCAAAACATACTTCACGCCTAATGCAGACGGTATAAATGACACGTGGGAAATCACTTCACTTCAAGAATTATACCCTGATGCTACCATCAAGATTTTCGACCGCACAGGAAAACTCATATATGAGGGGAAAGCGGCTGAAGGATCATGGGACGGAACCTACAACGGCAAAACGATGCCAAGCACCGATTATTGGTATGAAGTCAATATTCAAGAACTCAAGAAATTATACACGGGTCACTTCACTTTGATTCGTTCCAACTAAAAATTGAGGTCAAAATGCAGAGGGACATCTTTCAATGGGATGTCCCTTTTTGCATACACCGCCCTCCTTTGTCGCGATTGTCAAAACTTAGATGATTCTATAAGGAATGGAAAATATTAAATAAATATGGCTTTACTTAAATCAGATTTGAAAATATGTTTCAAACATATAAAGGTAAGAGACTATAATCTTAAACACACCGTGATGTGTTATGAATTTAAAAAATTAAACAAGGAAAATGGAGATATATATGGCATACGTATTCCTTATGAAAAAGGTGTTGATGGGTTTTTCTTCTATTTCCCTTATTCTTATGTCTATTTAAAAGAAATAGAAGAAAGACTTTCTCCTTTGTATAAAAAATATGAAATATTTACGCATGAATCGTTAGAAACTTTATGTGATATTACTTTGAATCATTCAAATATTGATAAAGACATCTTTGGCTTAAAAAATACAATTGTGTCAATAGAGGCTTTCGATTCATTAAAAAATGAAATACAGCGAGTTATTGATGATTACAGTTTGCCTTTTATTGATAAGTACAACAATATAGAAAATGTGGCAGAATTAATTAATGGCCTTAAAACTTGCGAAGTTTGGCAATGTGTAAATAATCAAGGGAATGCTTATATACGAGCCGCATTAATTTTGAAGAAAGCAAGACATTCTTCTTTTAAGAATAAGTTAATTGAATATTATGAATTTTATAGAGAAATATATAAAGAAAGATTAATTAAGTATGGAGAGTGTCATCATCTTACAAAAGATGGATATAATATTATTTTGGCTTTTAATGAACTCTTTTGTTTAGAGTTAGAATCTTTGGGCTATAAGATTGATCATATTTGGGAAAAATGAGAACATTGAGCGGCCTTATCTCTTTTTAGATGAAATTTTAATAATATTCATATATCCTTTGCACAAAACATCAACAATTAGAAATCACAAGCACTTCCAGCAAGCCACTTTACGCGTCTTTTCGTCGAACACGATGCCGATGGAGTGAACTTCTTCGCTCTCATTTTTGTATTTTTCCGCATAGCCTTTCTGCCTCAACTGTTCGAGCGCCTCTTCGAGCAACTGAGCCTTTTTCTCGTCAGGATTTGCTTCGTCTGCCCTCATCATCTTCAATTCAAACACGAGAGCCATCTTTGCCGTTTGCGCCACGATGTCAACACGTTGGCTCGCCTCCATAATCTCGCACTGGTTGGGGATGCCAAACAAGCAGAATAGAGTGCGGAGATGGTTGCGGAAATAGCCCTCCGTGATTTCGCCTGCATTCTCGTAGGGAATGCCAGAGAAGAAATTGCACACCTTCTCCATGAAGGCATTGATGTCCTGATTGTCGAGATCGTCAGAAAGGAGCAATAAAAGAGGTTTGATAGAATAACTCTTATTCTTCTTTAAGGACAATACATTCTCAAACCAACTGTCACGAATTTCTACATTCGGAAAGTCATAACGGATTCTCCATCTCGTAGGCGAGTACTTTTTCCATTCCGCAATCGAAAGATAACCCGACTGGAAGGCTACAGATCTCAGGTCAAGTTCATTCAAATCATATTTATCGCCATCCATGTCCATCACCCATTCTTTAGTCAAATCCTGGAGTTTGAACGGATTATCTTTTACCATATTGAGCAAAAAACGAGGAGTGCCAGTCGCAATCCAATAATTATCGAATCTATTATTTACAAACAGTTTGCCCACTGACACTGGATTATAGACCGACTCACATCTACTGACGAATCTCATACCGTTGTAATATAACTTCATATTGGAAAGAAATTCATCTCGGCCCATCTCCATTTTTTCCGCCAAATAGTCTATATGTTCGGCAAAATTCGCCCGCAATTCATCCTCAGTATAGCCCAACATTGTCGCATACGCTTCGTTTCTCGTCAAATCCGTAGGATTATTAGATCCAGAAAAAAGCGAGACATGAGCGAATTTAGTGACACCTGTGATGAAGACAAAACGCTCTTTGTCGTTGGCAGATTTTAATTCTTGATAGAATGTTGCCATCATTTTCAGAACGTCATCTCTATAAGGCATAAACATAGAGTCAAGAATCGGTTTGTCGTACTCGTCAACAAGGATGACTATCTGTTTGTTGTATTTCTGAAAAGTGTAAAATATCAAGTCGTGCAACATGGAAGACGGACGACCGCTTTCAATTTTAACGTCAAGCGAAATGGCGGCATCTCTCAACTGCAATTTAATTTTCTCCTCTATCGCTCCGATACCCTCATACGACGACCCGCTTGCCAGATCCAAATGAATCACAGGATAGGTTTCCCAATCACCAGGTACAAGCCGTTCTATTTCAAGCCCTTTGAAAAGTTCCTTCTTGCCTTGGAAGAAAGCTTTGAAAGTGGAAAGCAACAGACTCTTGCCGAAACGACGTGGGCGAGCGAGGAAAAAACTTTTAGTCTTCCCCATCACTATTTTTGCCACAAATGCCGTCTTATCGACATATAGAGCATCACATTTAATCAAATCCTCAAATGTGAATATATCCGTTGAAATTTCTTTCATATACCTTCTTCTTTATATTCGATGTGACAAAGATATTAAAATTCTATGAGTTACAGAGATGTCCTCCTATTCGTAATTGTCGAATTCCACCTTTTTCTTTTTTTTCCTCGGCACCTACAATTTGCAACAAAACTTATCATACATTACCTATTACTTATCACTTCTTTTTCGTATTTTTGCAAAATATGATTATTAGGGAGGTTAGGCAAATCCCATAAGTTAACAAAACACAAGCAAATGAAAAAATATTTCATCGGCATCTCTTTATCGCTGACAATGCTACTGCAAGCATTTGCCGCCGAGCAGAACAACACCTACAAAATCAAAGTAGTAGGTGGCAAAGAGTATTATGAATACCCCGTTGAAACAAGCGAAGGCTTCTACTCAGTTTCCCGTAAATTTCACATCACGGAATCTGAAATAAAGGCAGCCAACCCTAATTCCGCCAATGGATTGACCAAAGGTTCAACCCTTTTGATTCCAGTGCCTTCATTCGACGTGCACAAAGTTCAAAAAGAGGAGACACTTTATTCTCTAAAGCAAAAATACAACACGTCGTATGACGAACTTTACAAACTCAACCCAACACTCAAAGAGGTAGGATTGGTAGCCGGAACTGAAATCAGAGTGCCCCGCACAAACGGCGGCGCCCAACCATTGTTAGCACAAGCAGCACCCGCCCAGCCTACAACCACCGCAAACGAGAAAAGGACTGAATTCTCCCTCCACGAAGTGAAGGCCGGTGAAACACTTTTCAGCATCAGCCAACAATACGATGTAACGACAGACGAGATAAAAAAACTCAATCCATCGGCAAGAGAAGGCATCCAAACAGGTCAAAGGCTTGTCATTCCGCCAAGCCACACCAACACAGCCGTTGCTCAACCTACGGACAACAATGCTCCTAAGAACAATGCGATGATGAAAACGCATCGCGTACAAAAAGACGAAACGCTTTATGGCATCTGCCAAAAGTACGGAGTATCCCGTGAAGACGTATTGAAAATCAATCCAGGAGCAGACACAAACCTGAAAGAGGGACGCATCCTTACCATTCCTACCGACAGCAAGCCGGAAGAGGTGACGAAAGTGAACATTCGCCAAATGCACGTCGTGGAGAAGAAAGAGACGTTTGCCGGCATTAGCGACATGTATGGTTTGACCGAAGATGAACTAAATAAGGCCAACCCAGCCATCAGCGAAGTGAAGAAAGGCATTACCATCGCCATTCCAGAGAAAGCCGAAGCGCCAGCCGAAAAGGTGACCGTTTATGGTATCCACAAAGTGCTCAAGGGCGAGACGCTTTATGCCATCAGCCGTTTGTATGGCATCGACATCGACGACATTCTTCGCAACAATTCTCTCAACAACAACGAATTGATAGAAGGCCAGATTCTATTCATCGAGCAACAGACACCAACGACAGCCACCCCTGCCGATTTGCAAGGATTTCAAGTTCACACCGTTGCTCCCAACGAGACAGTTTATGGAATCAGCCAAAAGTATGGATTGGCACCAGAACACATCTATCGCTTCAACCCAAGCGCCAAAGAGAGTCTCTCCATTGGAAAAGTATTGTTCATCCCTGACAGCATCCACGCTGCATCGCCAGTCGTGAAAGCAAAAGATGTAGCCCCTAAAAAGGAACTCAACATTGCTTTGGCTTTGCCTTTCCAATTTGCCAAAGTAACAGAAACCAGTGTAACCGAAAAGAACACAAAGAAATTCTTAGAGTTCTATCAAGGCATGCTCATTGCCGTTGACAGCATGAAGAAGAAGGGTGTATCGACCAATCTCTACGTTTACGATTCGGGCAAAAGCGAGGACGACGCTCAGAAATTGCTCAACAAGGAAGAGATGAAAAAAATGGACTTCATCATCGGTCCTGCCTACACTTCCCAACTCAAAGCATTTTCTCTATTCTCAGAGAAGAACAACATCAAGTTGATCATTCCGTTCTCTTCCAAAGCAGACGAGACATTGTACAATGCGAACATATTCCAACCCAACACGCCGAAGTCACAGCACAACCATCTAATGGCCAAGGCTATCATCAACACATTCAAATTGGAAAACATCGTTTTGGTCAACTTCAAAGATCCTGCATACAACAACCTTCAGCAATTGGCCGACACACTCAAAGCGATGATGAAGGCACAAGGCATAATCTATACGGGGGTAACATACAGCAACATTGAGTCCGTACGCTCAGGCCTCAACTCTAAAAGCGACAATGCAGTCATCACATTGACAACCAACCAAGTGGCATTGAACAAGATTCTCCCAGTTCTCAACATGATGGGAGAAAAGCATTCGGTCAAAATCGTAGGTTTCCCTGAATGGCAATCCTACCAAAGCATATCCAAAGACATGTTCCAATTGGAGACATACATACCAAGCACATTCTACATCAACTTCAATGACGAACATGTCCGTACCTACTTGAGGAAGTTCAGAGCACTCTATCGCCAAGAACCAGACAATTCATTGTCTGACCAAACCCAGTACGGTATGTTGGGTTACGATTTGACCATGTACTTCTCAGAGGCCATGTCTAACTTCGGCCACGACTTCGAAGACAACATTGCCAACATCCAGTACAAGCCACTCCAATGCAACTTCAAATTCAAGAAGATCAACGAGACGGGCGGCTACTACAACCACAACATTTATTTCATCAACCACAATGCCCAAACGGGATTAACTGCTGTAACATTCGAATAAAAAGACATGCGTAAACTATTATTATTCATAACTTCGTTCCTTCTCTGCTGCTCAGCCAACGCACAGAGGAGTACATTTCTTCAAGAGGTGGCCATCGGAGTCAATGGCGGTGCCAACTTCTCTGAAGTCAGTTTTCTGCACAACAACAAAAACAGTTATAGCCGTTACCTCGGTTCGTCAAGCATGAAGAGCGGCATCAGAGCGGGTGTAACCGGACGCTACATTGCACAAAAGCATTTCGGAGTACAGATGGAAGTCAACTATGTGCAAGCGGGTTGGCAAGAGAAATTCAGAGACGAAACCATCCTCAACGGATCGGATGTGAACGGATTGAAGTTGAAGAGGGAACTCGACTACATTGAAGTTCCTTTATTGGCTCACATCTACTTCGGCAAAAAATTCCGTTACTACTTCAACTTAGGACCCAAATTGGCTTTCATGACGTCGATGAAAGAGTTGGAGAGCAATAGAAGTTTCGACAAAGAGACGTTCAATGTAGATGGCATGGACGACCCTCGTGTAGAAGACGACCCCTACCACCGCAAAGTGGATTACGGCGTAACTATCGGCGTCGGATTTGAATACCCCGTTTGGAAAACGAAACTCACTCTTGAGGGACGTTACGGATTCGGTTTCGAGGACGTGTTTCCGAACTCCAAGAGCGACCTTTACCAACGCTCCAACAACCAAATGGCATCGGTAACCATGTCAGTATTGATTCCCGTACTGCATTTCAATCGATAGAAAAGAAAAAAGATTAACCCTTATAGGGGATAAAAGAAAGCCGCAGGACAATTCCCGCGGCTTTCTTTATATAGCAACAAAGACTTTTTATTAAAAATAGGTTCTTTCTCCGTTAACCATTGAGGGGCAAAGTGCCAAATAAACACATTGGCGAATGTCCCCAACTATTTATAAACCGACAAAATCTTCACCTAATTTCTTCTCTTGGAACACAGCGACCTCTTCGTCCGTAGGGCGATTGGCCATGATCTTTCGCTTTGGCATCTTATCCCAGCGAATAATGTCCCAAGTACACCATTGATTGTTTCCGTCCACAAAGGCGAAGTATGGAAGTCCATCCTTATCCTCCTCATACAAACAGATTTCCGTATAATCAACGAATGCGTCACTCGTACGAGCCACTTTAAAACGCCAACCATACGACAACTCCGTCACAACCTCACGACTATCCGTGAAGGCAATCTTATAATACATCGTATCTTGAGTCGTCCGAACAACAATCTTGTCATCCTCCATCAAAACAGATGTAATGTCAACAACTTCTGCTGGCTTGCTAATCTTTTGTATTCTATCCTTTGACGAATTAAAAAACAATAATTCACTAAACTCCATCCTCGGCAACGATGAGACTCCCGTATT
The DNA here is from genome assembly GCA_024401455.1 of Paludibacteraceae bacterium. Lineage (GTDB taxonomy): Bacteria > Bacteroidota > Bacteroidia > Bacteroidales > Paludibacteraceae > RGIG10190. Next base: position 14,769 of record JAKSLA010000056.1, read on the forward strand.
GGCTCCACTGATTCCACCTTCACTCTCCCCTGTCATTGAAATCTCAGGATACGGAGAACCATTATCAGTTGAAGAACCAGAGCAACCGCTCAAAAACATTGCGGCCAACACCATCGACACACTAAATCGTTTCATAACTTTCTGTTTTAACATCATTGTAATCTAAATTACCTTTTATTTTCCAAATAAACAAGTATAAACATAGTTTTTAACGACAATGCATGAAATTATTGATTTACGGCCAAAAAAAGAGGGAGATTTGACTACAAAAGCCAAGCCTCCCTCTAACCAAACCATAAACTATTACTGAACAATCAACTTTTGTACGGACGTTCCCACTTTCACGAAATAGACACCCTCCTTAGCGAGGTTGATCTCATTATCGAAATAAGGGATTGCCATAAACGATTTTTCCAAACAACCCGAAATACTAAAGATTTCAACCTTTACACGATCGGTCACATGCAAAGTAGCATGGCCACCTACCGCTGGATTTGGATAAATAGAGAATGACGCTTCTGCCTCTGCAACCTCTGGAGTGGAAGTAACAAAATCAGAACCTTCACAAGTCACATCGTCAATCATCAACGTACCTGCGCCCAACTGCTGTCCCTTCATCTGCCAACTGAACTTTGAGATGTCAGTTTGGTCCAAATCTACGTCTTCGCCCCAAGAGGCATCTTGCTTCAAACTACCCCAACTAATGGTAGCCGTCTTCCATTCATCCGAAGCGCTGACGTTGATACTATAAAAATCATCGTCTGGTTGAGACGCCATCTCAACTCTAAACGAGTGGGCAGCACCTTTGTATCTATAACTAATCTTTTGACATGGCGTCAAATCTACAGGCGAATCGTCAACAGCCATTGACAAACGAACGCCACAGTATGGATCACTGGTCCAACCATCGCCTTGCCACATATCACCCATCTTAAAGTCAGCCTTGATGGCTCCGTTAGAAGGCAACTGCGCAGCGTTCGTGATAGAAGAGTGAACGTTCGCCTTCTTGTCAGAATCGTCGAATGAACTCCATTTTCCACCCAACAGACTGATGACATCATTATCCTCGACATCGTCTATCAAACCTGGGTCAACATACCCTTCTGGGAAAACAACGATTTTGATTCGTCTATTGATTTCGTCCTCGCCATCAGAAACGGTCACACTAATAAGATAAGTGCCAACCCCCATATTGGAAATCTTAACAGAAGCTGTATTGTCTGCCGAAAGTTGAGCCCCCTGTGGACCAGAAGCAATCACCCACTTATAGGCATAGTTGCCTGTACCACCCGCAGCCATAGCCGAAAGTTGAGTTTCATTTTGAGGCAAGAAGAAGACCATATCATTGCTGACAGACATTGTCAAATCTGCCATTCCTTCAAATACAGTAGGCTTGTAATTCACCCAATTTTTGGCAATACCCAACAAGTAGGCACCGTTTTCAGTCATATCAGAGTCACTCCAGTCTGAAGTTTTATAGACATCGTCTTTAAGAATGGACCATTTCGCATCATCTCCACCCTTATTAGACATTGACCAGAAGCAATTGATAAGGGAACGCTCCTTGTAAATATTCAGCAAACCGCCATCTCTCTTACTCCAGTCAAGACCCCACTCGGTTACAACAATAGGCACTCCATTATTCCAACTGCCCGCGTTGTTCCAATCGCCTTGATGACCCCACTCTACATAACCGTGCCATGTATATGCGATATTGCTATAACCTTGACCAGCAGCCGTCACGTTTCCGGGTTCGCGGGAATATTGAGTTGAACCCACAATGATGATATTGTCATCATCAATAGCACGAATAGTAGGAATAACCTTCTTGGCATATTCAACAACAGTACCATTATCGGTCATCGGCTCATTATAAATTTCGTACATCACATTCGGGAACTCTCCCCACTTCGTAGCAAAGTAAGTAAAGAAATCATTGGCCAAATCTACCCAATGCTCTGCATGGTGCTCGTGGAAGTCAATGATGACATAGATGTCGTTCTCAATGGCCGCCTTCACCACCTCATCGACCATAGCCCGCGTGTATTCCGGACTGTGCAAATAATTGTCCTCGTTCCATGTGGCAGAATGGTCAATCCATGTATTATCACCAGGGGCAATAGAGACTGGCAGACGGACAATCTGCACATTATATTTAGAAACCAAATGGTTTACCGTTTCCTTCGTCCACCAAAGAGGCGCAGAGCAACTCCAGAAGAAACTGGGTCCCATAAGGCTCACCTTCTGACCATTCTGATCACGGACAGCGCCATTTTGTGTATTGAGTTTACCATGTTTTGTCACAACAAACTCCTGTTTCTTTGTCGGATTAGCCACCTTGACATTGACCGTCTTTTCTACGCCGCCCATTGTAACGGTTATGACATCAGCCGTTTCCGACTTTCCTGCTTTATAAACGCCATCATTGGCATTAGACGACCATTCTACCGTAGAAGCCAACAACATATTCTCCGAATTATAGGCGTATGGTAAAATTTCTTGGCTCTCGTTTGGCATTAACACCACCTTGTTAGGAACGGTTTTAATGGATGCCACCTTAGCATCCGATGATGAGGCTTGCTTCAACTCAAAATAGTCAATGTTCAGACCGGTGCCTCTATTAACCGCCTTAAACGTCTGTTTCCCCGATTCAAAATAGAACAATGCGCTCTCTTCCATCGGGAAGGCAGGCCAATTATTCATAGGCAACTCCCACCACTTTCCACTGGTATTATATGCTTGCGTAGAAAAAATAGAATAGGCCCCGTCGGCCGTCTCAATTCTCAAAGAGCCTGCTTTACCTGCCAAATACTTGAATGAAATCTGGTACAGGCCTGTTGTCGGGATGTTCACCTCATAGGTCAAAACCTCTCCCACCTCATCAAAATAACCAATGGAAGCACCATTATTCTCCAACACAATTTCGGACTTACCATTCTTGGCAGCCTTAAAATCTTCCGCCTGCACTTTAATCTGCGCAGAAGCCGTCATTGCCGACGACAAAAAGAGCATACACAAACTGCTCAATTTCAATGTGTTCTTCATATCTGTATTTAATTATAATTCAAAAGGAAATCCAAATAAACGTATAATATATCTTTCTTTGGCACCTGTCGTAAAGATTTATGGGTTATGCGAACCTATCACACGAAAAAAGAACTACAATAATCTTACCAAAATGCAAAGGAGACATTAAAGAGACTGTTTAAATATAATTCAAAACTAATTTGAGAGGCCTAAAAATCCGCTCTAAAAAACACACTTAAACATTGATTATCAATTTAATTACCAAACAAAAATCCGTACTTTTCAGAAATTTAATGTCCGCATTATTTTTCACTGCCCTGGTGAAATTCCCGCCTACGGTGGGAACGGCACCCCACGGTGCCCCCCAAAAAAATGGGCAACCACAAGGGATTGCCCCAACATCGGTTCCGACGATTTGCGGGTGTATCATTAAATGTGATGTCCGTGAAAACGACGGGTTACGCACCGCCCGTAGGCCCCCGGCGTAGGGGCGGTGCCTTGTGCCCGCCTGGGTGATTTGCCCCAACATCGGTTCCGACGGTTGGCGGGTGTATTATCGGATGTTGGTGCGAAAATCATTGTTTGTAACCACACAAAAAAATGGGAACGGAAAACATCATATTAGTTTCATCATCTCACCAAGCCACCCAGCCAAAGGCAATGGGCACGACAGCATACCACAATTGTATTGCAAATTGAGCATAGAATAACGTATGCGCAACTGTGGTTTGTATTTTTCGTTATAGACGGTGATGCTTCGACCGTTGATGTTATCCTCGGCTTTGACTTCGACAGGTATCACCAATTCGTCTTTCTGCATTACAAACTCCACCTCTGCCTTGCCCTCCGATGTCCAATAGTATGGTGTCTGATTGTCCAAAACAGGCATTAATGCCTGCAGTGTAGCATTCTCAGCCATGGCTCCCTTAAACTCGGTGTAATTGGCCGTAGGGTCCATGATGACCGTAGGCGACAGACGCGCAAGTCTTCTGAGCAGACCGCAGTCGCACGCATAGACCTTAAAGAAATCCTTCTCTTCGTAGGCAGAAAGAGGCAATCCGGGTTTGCTGATGTTATAGACAATATGTATCATGCCTGCGTCCTCAAGCCACATGAGTGCATCTTCGTAATCCTTGGAGCGGGCACCCGACTTGATAACCTTGTATATAAACTTCCTGTTCTCCTTAGATAGTTGAGCTGGCAGAGAATGCCACAAGGAGTGGATGCGCGGTATTTCACGTGGTTCGGCATATTTAGAGAAATCTAACTCATATAGATCAAGTATGTTTTGCAAGACATCATCAACCGCTCGCACACCTCTGTCTTCGAGCATAGACACTACTGCTTCAGGCATTCCACCGCATATCTGGTAACGACGATATTCAGTCTTCAGATTATTGAGAATTATCGATGGCAGATGCTCTATAGTTGTGAGCGATGAGATATAGTCGTATGTTTTAGTGTCGCTGGCATGAAGGAATTCTTTGAAAGATATAGGATACATCCTTATGATATTGACTTTGCCCACAGGCACTGTCATCTTTCTTTTCTTTACAGCCACACCCAAGAGAGACCCTGCGGCGATAATGTGGTATTGAGGAGCATCCTCACAAAAATACTTCAAACTGTTCAAAGCCTCTTCGCACTCCTGTATCTCGTCAAATATCATCAATGTCTTCCCTGGCTCTATAGGGTCGTCACAATAGAGAGTCAACTCTTTGATAAGTTGCTGTGGTGATTTTGTCGCTTGGAATACCGTCTTGAGTTCAGGTTGTCTGTCAAAATCAAACTTCACACAATATTCAAAACATTCGCGTCCGAACGTCTCCATTGCCCATGTTTTGCCTATTTGACGAGCACCCTTCAAGAGAATCGGCTTATGCCTTTCATTCTCTTTCCATGCTTTTAATATCTCTATAATATCTCTTTTAATCTCCATACAAAAACATCAATAAGTTCCGTTTTGTGTATTATTACCACACTTTCCGAAAGACAACAATGCAAATATAGCGATTTTAATGTTTACGGCAATATTCCCCAACGCTTTTTTACACACCTGATGATTTGCGCACCTCCGGTGAAAATTCCCACCCCACGGTGGAAACATCAACCACAAAAATGGGCAACCACAAGGGATTGCCCCAACATCGGTCCGACGATTTGCCCGTCGGCCCCGGCGTAGGGGCGGTGCCTTGTGCCCGCCCTGGTGATTTGCCCCAACATCGAGTCCGACGATTGGTGCGAAAAATCATCGTTTGAAACAAAAAAAATGGGGCGGACACATGGCCCGCCCCGATTTCATCAATCCAAATCCGTCAAATGGTCAATGACGGGGAAATCGCCGCCGCTGGTGGCGATTACGCCTTCCAATTCCAATTCGATGATCTCTATTTCGGGAATTATATATTCTTTCTTCATCTTGTTTATTCTTTTACGGTTACTACTACTTTCTTTCCATTCACAACGTAAACGCCTGGCTCCAAGCCGTCGGTGCAGTTGGATGCCTCCACGTTGTGTCGGAGGATGCGGCCTGTCACGTCGTGGACGTTGACCTTGCCTATCATTGTCTGCTCGATGTCGGTGGCGTGGGTCACCTCGTTGCCGTCAAAGACGATGCCGAGGGTGGCTGGGTTGTAGGACA
>JAKSLA010000057.1 GCA_024401455.1 Paludibacteraceae bacterium
CCGCATATTTTTTGTTGGTGGAGATATCTTCAAGATTATTTGCCGCACTAAAGATTCCCAATTTGCCGTAACGAGTGACGCCTGTCAGGAATGTAAATTTGATGTATCTGTCGGAATTTTTAAACACACCATACAATTCTTGCAAAACAGAGCGGTTCGCATCTTGAATCTCAGGGTTTCCGATGGTGTCTGTCAATGGTTTGTCATACTCGTCTATAAGAACAACCACTTTCTTTCCGGTTTTCTCATAAGCTCGTTTTATAACACCTTGGAAGCGAGATCCAAATGTCACCTCGCTTAAATTACGTTCATATTTGCTTTCGCATTCTTCCAAAAAAAGATTGACTACGCTATTTAGTTCATTCTCATGAATATACTTATTCCCTGAGAAATCAATATGAAACACCGGATATTCAATCCAATCTTTTTCCAACGAATCGATAGCGAGGCCCTTGAAAAGTTCCTTTTGACCGAGAAAATAGGATTCCAATGTTGTGGTAAGCAGACTTTTGCCGAAACGACGCGGGCGGCTCAAGAAATAATACTCTCCTGAGGAAACTAATTTGTAAACCAGATCAGTTTTGTCCACATAGACATAACCGCCAGTGATTAATTTTTCAAATGTCTGAATACCTATTGGAAATTTCATAATCAAACGCTTATAAAACTCATGAATGCAAAGGTAAAAAAATACCCAACAAATCTCACCTATAATCAAAGGCAAGTTATAGAAAAGTTTTCAGATGAGCAAGCGTGAAAGTGCTCCCTCTCCTAAACCACTTTCTGCCTTCTGATGCTCAACAAAATATCTCAATAGACTTTTAAACAACTTTTAAGTGAAGGCATATTTTTTCAAATAATAGGCAAAAACACTAATTTTGTAGCAAACAAAACAAATAAAGATGGAAGTTAAAATAGAAGAGACGTGGAAAACGGTTTTGAAGGAGGAATTCGACAAGCCCTATTTCGAAATATTAACTGGGTTCGTAAGAAGAGAGTACCAATCGCAAGTCATCTATCCTCCAGCCAAACTCATCTTCAATGCCTTCAACCTTTGCCCTTTCGACAAGACCAAGGTTGTCATCATCGGCCAAGACCCCTACCACGGTCCCGGACAGGCGCACGGACTCTGCTTTTCCGTCAACGACGGCATCCCCTACCCTCCATCGCTCATCAACATATTCAAGGAGATTGAAGACGACCTACACCGTCCGACGCCCACATCGGGCAACTTGGAGCGCTGGGCCAAGCAAGGCGTGCTGCTTCTCAACGCCATTCTGACAGTAAGGGCAGGGCAAGCTGCTTCGCACCAAAACAAAGGCTGGGAAGAGTTCACCGACAGCGTCATCAAAGAACTGTCTGACAAACGTAGCGGCCTCGTCTTTATGCTTTGGGGATCCTACGCACAAAAGAAAGGAATGGTCATCGACACCAAGAAGCATCTCGTTTTGAAGGCTGTCCACCCTTCTCCACTTTCCGCCTATAGAGGATTTTTCGGTTGTAAGCACTTCAGTCAAGCCAACGCTTACTTACAAAGTCATGGGGAAACTCCGATTGAATGGTAACGAACAAAAACAATCAAAACATATCAAATATGAACGAAACAATCAATAACATCATCACACGCAGAAGCGTGAAGAAATACAAGTCTGACGCAGTGCCTCAATCTCTTTTGGAAGAGATCGTAAAGGCAGGCACCTATGCACCTACGGGCATGAACAGGCAGTCTCCCATCATTATCGCCATCACCAACAAGACGTTGAGAGACAAACTCAGTCAAATGAACGCTAAAATTTTAGGTATAAACGCCGACCCATTCTACGGAGCACCCGTTGTCTTGGTTGTCTTGGCCGACAAAAACATCAACACACGCCTATACGACGGATCGCTTGTGATGGAGAACCTGATGATTGCCGCCCACAGTTTAGGGTTGGGTTCTTGCTGGATCCACAGAGCCAAAGAGGAGTTTGAAAGCGAAGAGGCCAAACAGATTCTCAAAGAGTTGGGCATCACTGGCGAATACGAAGGCATCGGTCACTGCATCGTAGGCTATTCGGACGAAGACGAGAAACCTCAATCAGAAAGAAAAGCGGATTATGTGGTTTGGGCAAAGTAACGATATGCACACTTTTATAGACGCATTAAAAAAATGCTTTCAGACTTCGACCTTTTATCGATTTGAGGGCATCAAGAAAGAGCACATCAAGGCATTGGAGAATAAAGATGGATATGTAATCGGTCAACACACGTATGTCGGCACCATTCGGACCAACTCATTTGACCTTAAACAAAAAAGGGTTATGGGAATATTAGGCAAACCGTCTCCTTATATTTCAGGCTATTTCACATTAGAAGGACAAAAGACATTTTTGGATTTGGAAGTCAAAAAACCTCGGCGGCAAATTTTTGCACATTTTGCATCAATCATTTTTGTGCTTTGCGGGTTGCTAATTTTCGCCTTAAATTTCACGTCAATGAATATATTGGAAAAGATTGGCATGACGCTCGGCACTATCGTATTTACAATTCTGTTCAATGGCATCATATACTACTTATATGCTTCAGAATGTTCCTCAATCACGAACGATTTTAGAGAATTGGCGGGAAAGATTGGAAAAGGCAAATAAAAATGATCTAAATTTGTTTCGTGTCGGTTGAAATATAACAGGCAAAAAAAGGCTGCCCAAATGGACAGCCTTCCTTTATTCCATCAATTAATAATGGATTATTCAGCAACAACCTCAAAGTTGATTTCTGCAGAAACCTCCTTGTGAAGTTTAACGATAGCCTTGTGAGAACCGATCTCCTTGACATCCTTAACGACGATCAACTTTCTGTCAACCTCGAATCCCTTCTCCTTCAAAGCGTCAGAGATTTGGATATTGTTTACAGAACCGAAGATAGTGCCATTAGAACCAGCCTTAGCAGCAATAGTCAAAGATACACCGTTCAATTTCTCAGCCAAAGCAACAGCCTCTGCCTTGATCTTCTCAAGCTTGTGAGCACGTTGCTTCAAGTTCTCAGCCAACTCCTTCTTTGCAGCTGGAGTAGCCAACTTTGCCTTTCCCTGAGGAATAAGGAAGTTACGACCATAACCATCCTTTACTGTCACAACATCGTCCTTAAAACCCAAGTTGCTGACATTCTCTAATAATATGATTTCCATTTAGTTGTCCTCCTTACTTATTATTTCATCAAATCGGTTACATAAGGGAGCAAAGCCAAGTGGCGAGCTCTTTTAACAGCCTGAGCTACCTTTCTTTGATACTTCAAAGAAGTTCCGGTGAGACGGCGAGGCAAAATCTTACCTTGCTCGTTCAAGAATTTCTTCAAGAATTCAGGATCCTTGTAATCGATATACTTGATGCCGCTCTTCTTGAAACGACAATATTTCTTCTTCTTAACCTCTACTGATGGTGGGGTCAAATATCTGATTTCTGAAGCATTTTGTGTTGCCATGTTCTTAATCCTCCTTTTTAGATTTTAGACTTCTTCTCTTAACAGCATACTCTGCAGCATACTTATCCAACTTAGTCGTCAAGAAGCGAATAACCTTCTCATCACGGCGGAATTGAATCTCAAGATTCTTGATTACTGATGGTTCTGCATCGAACTCAAACATGCAGTAGAAGCCAGTTGACTTCTTTTCGATTGGGTATGCCAACTTGCGAAGGCCCCAGTACTCTTCGTTAACGATCTCAGCTTTTGCGTCAACGAGGAGGCTTTTGAACTTTTCTGCCGTTTCCTTCATCTGTGCGTCAGATAAAACGGGAGTCAAAATGAAAACGGACTCATAATGATTTAACATAAAACCTCTGTTTTTTTAAATTAAACAAAATCGCTATTCCTAGCGGGTTGCAAAATTATACATTTTCTTTTATCCGACAAACTTTCCCGCCCTCTTTTTTTTCGCATTCAAATCAAAATCACATTCAAAGCCCGCTTGTCTCTCTTAAAACAAGCCTTCCTACGCAATCACCCACCCCAAGGCAAACTTTTTTTTGAGGGAGGAAGACCGTAATGAAAAAACATTTTGTTAACTTGTAAAAAGATAAGGAGGCGAAAACATCTTTACAAAACATAATAAAAGCAGAGTTCTTCGTATCAATCCGTCAAAAAAGCGGACACTCAAGTCCAAAGATGAAAGGATTCGCCCTATTTCTCAACTCCTTTATTAAAAAGGGGCTCGGTTTGGAATAAAATGCTTAACTTTGTAGAACAAATAAAAACAAACAGTAAATGGCAAAAATCGGAACAGTGTACACACAGGGCGGGAAAAAGGCCGTTCTATGTGGTTCAGGAGAATTAGGCAAAGAGGTGGCTATCGAATTGCAGCGCTTAGGCGTTGAAGTGATAGCCTTGGACAGTTACGCCAATGCACCCGCCATGCAGATAGCGCACAAATCATACGTGCTCCCCATGCTTGACGGAGCGAAACTCCGCGAAATCATCGAGAAGGAGAAGCCCGACTACATCATTCCCGAGATTGAAGCCATTGCCACGCAAACGCTTGTCGAATTGGAACAAGAGGGCTACAACGTAATCCCTACGGCAAAGGCGACGTTCCTCACGATGAACAGAGAGGGCATCCGCCGACTTGCCGCCGAGGAGTTGAAGGTCAAGACCTCCCCTTACCGATTTGCTTCCAACTATGAGGAGTTCAAGCAGGCGATTGCCGAAATCGGCATCCCATGTGTAGTGAAACCCATCATGAGTTCTTCGGGCCACGGCCAAAGCATGATTAAGAAGGAAGATGAAATCGACACCGCATGGAAAGATGCGCAGGAGGGTGGACGTGCCGGCGCCGGCAAGGTAATCGTGGAAGGATTCGTTCCTTTCGACTACGAGATTACATTGCTCACCGTCCGCCACATCAACGGAACCAGTTTCCTCAACCCAATCGGGCACTATCAAAAAGGAGGCGACTACCAAGAGTCTTGGCAGCCTCAGCCAATGAACGACAACTTGCTTCAACAAGCAAAAGACATTGCAAAACGAGTAACTGACGCCTTGGGCGGCTTCGGGCTCTTCGGCGTAGAGTTGTTCATCAAAGGCGACGAGGTCATCTTCAGCGAGGTATCCCCTCGCCCGCACGATACGGGAATGGTGACGATGATATCCCAGGACCTCTCCGAATTTGCACTTCACGTGAGAGCCATCCTCGGATTGCCAATTCCAAACATCGCCTTCCACGGTCCATCGGCATCCAAAGCCGTTGTCGTCAACGGAGAGAGCAAGAACGTATCTTTCCTCAACATCGAAGGTGCGTTGGCTGAGCCAGACACCCAAATAAGAATTTTTGGCAAGCCAGAAGTAAAAGGTCATCGCCGTATGGCCGTCCTCTTAGCACGAGGCGCCAACGTAGAAGAGGCCAGAGCAAAAGTGCAGAAAGCTTATGACGCACTAAAAATTGAACTTTAAAAAAGGAGGATTTCTTATGAAGGTATTAAAATTCGGAAGCTCAACGGTAGCTTCAGCCAAAAGAATAAAAGAGACTGCAGCGTTGGTTTCAAAGCTTCCCAAGGAAGGAAACGTCATCGTGCTTTCCGCCATCAAAGAGACATCTGACACACTGGATGAGATAGCAGACTATCTATACAAAAAGAATCCAGACGGGGCGAAAGAACTCACCAACAACTTGGAACACAAATACATCAACCTTGTGCGCGAACTCTATTCAGAAGCCAAGGCGACCAGTTGCGTCCAAGAGATTAAAAAGCGCTTCGAAGACATCCGTACGCTTTCAAAGGACATATTCACCCTCTTCGAGGAAAAGAAGATCATCGCTCAAGGCGAATTGCTTCTCAGCTATCTCTTCGCAGAGTGCCTCAACGAGATGGGCATCAATGCCAAAGTGATCCCAGCCCTTGAGTTCATGAAGATTGACAAGAACGAGGAGGCTGACACTTCATTCATCAAAAAGGAGTGGGCCAACCAAATCGAAAAGGCGGGCAAGGCCGACCTATATATAACGGAAGGATTCATCTGCCGTAACGCTTACAACGAAATAGACAACTTCGGTCGTGGCGGAAGCGACTACTCTTCTGCCCTCATCGGTGCTGCCATCGAAGCGGACGAGATTCAAATCTGGTCGGACATGGACGGCATCTACAACAACGACTGCACTATTGTCAAAGAGGCGAAGCCTGTGGCCAAGTTGGGATTTGACGAGGCTGCCGAGTTGTCTTACTTCGGTAACGGGGACAAGATTCTCCACCCGACTTGTATCCTTCCAGCCAAATTGGCCAACATTCCTGTCCGCTTGATGAACATCCACCAACCTCAATCTGAGGGAACGCTCATCTCGACAGACTACACGCCAAACAAGATAGAGGCTATCGCAGCCAAGGATGGCATCACCGCCATCAAAATCAAGTCTGGCAAAATGTTGTTGGCACACGGTTTCCTCCGCAGAGTTTCGGAGATTTTCGAAAGTTACAAGACTTCCGTCGATATGATCACCACTTCTGAGGTTGGACTATCCGTAACCATCGATGACGCCAAGCATTTGGATGAGATTGTCAACGATTTGAAGATGTTCGGAACCGTTACGGTTCAGAAGGGCATGACGATTGTTTGCGTCGTAGGCGACTTGCACGACGACAACATCGGGTTCCAAGCCAAGGTGGTCAACGCCTTGAAAGAGATTCCAGTAAGCATGATCTCTTACGGAGGAAGTTTCCACAACATTTCGTTCCTCATCCACACAAAGGACAAGAACGACGCATTGAAGGCGCTCAATGCAGCTCTATTTGATTAAGAATACGTAAATTATATATTATGACAAAGGGAACATTTCCGATTGACAAATTCGGGTCCATCAATACTCCGTTCTACTACTACGATGTAGAATTGTTGGAGAAGACACTTAACACCATTAAAGCCGAGGCCGGCAAGTATGGATATGAAGCTCACTACGCGGTCAAAGCGAACGCCAATGCAAGTCTTTTGAAAATCATCAGTGCTGCCGGATTGGGTGCCGACTGTGTAAGTGGCGGCGAAGTAGAGGCTGCCATCAATGCAGGCTTCCCTGCTTCAAAGATTGTTTTCGCAGGTGTCGGAAAGACAGACTGGGAAATCAACTTGGCTTTGGACCACGACATTTTCTGCTTCAATGCAGAGTCTCTTCCTGAGTTGGAGGTAATCAACGAATTGGCTGGAGCCAAAGGCAAGAAGGCAAGAATCGAACTCCGCGTCAACCCTAACGTAGATGCACACACGCACCACTATATCACAACAGGTTTGAACGAGAACAAGTTCGGTTTCAGTTTGGATGATTTGAACGACGTCATCGACAAGGTTATCGCATTGAAGAACTTGGAGTTCGTCGGATTGCATTTCCACATCGGTTCTCAAATCACAGACCTCTCTTGCTACGAGGATTTGTGTGTGAAGATAAACGAGTTGCAAGACGAGCTTGAAAAGAGAGGCATTCAACTAAAGAACATCAACATAGGTGGTGGTTTGGGCATCAACTACGAGCATCCTAACCACATGCCGATTGCCGACTTCGAGTCATACTTCCGCTTGTTCAACAAGCACTTGAAACTCAGAGCAGGACAAACCCTACACTGCGAGCCAGGTCGCTCGGTGGTAGCGCAATGCGGCAGTTTGATTACAAAGGTCACTTATGTAAAAAAAGGCAAGGAGAAACAATTCGCCATCGTAGATGCCGGCATGACAGACCTCATCCGTCCAGCACTATACGACGCATACCACAGAATCGAGAACATCAGTTCAGACCTTGCAGAGCAAACTTACGACGTTGTAGGTCCTATCTGCGAGTCTTCCGACGTGTTCCAGAAAGGTTGTTCATTGAACGAGACGAAGAGAGGCGATTACTTGGCACTCCGTTCTGCTGGTGCTTATGGTGAAATCATGGCATCACGCTACAACCTCAGAAAGTTGCCTGGATCGGTTCTTTCTACGGAGATATAATTATCCTTTGAAAAAAGAAACCTAAACGGTTCTTTATCAAGGTTGGAAATTAGGCTTCAAGCAGGGGCGTTGTCTAAAAACAGCGTCTCTGCTTTTGTTGCCTTTCATCGCTATAAAGAATACTAACAAATGGACATTTTATTAGAGGAACTTCTCAACACAAGTCTTATCGTAAGAATCGTCGGTTCCATCTTTGCCTTAGCCGTCATTGTACAGCTGTTCTATTACCTTTATTATTATACTGGCATTTGGTCCATGGCTGCAAAAATCAGGAAAGGGGGCAATGCCTACAGCAGACAACGTCCGCCCGTGTCGGTCATCATCTGTGCAAAGAACGAATCAGAGAATCTGGAGCGCTTCCTCCCAAGCATATTGGAGCAGGAATATCCCGAATTTGAAGTCGTTGTCGTAAACGACGGTTCTACGGACGAGAGCAGCAACCTCCTTGAACGCCTTCAGTTAAAGTACAAGAACCTTTACCAGACATTCTTGCCCATGGATGCCAAATACCATAGCCGCAAGAAAATGTGCCTCACCGTAGGCATCAAGGCAGCCCGCTACGAGCATCTGCTCTTCACCGAGGCCGACTGCCAACCCAACAGCAAATATTGGATCTCCAACATGGTGCAAAACTTCACGTCGAAGACCGAGATCGTATTAGGCTACGGTTCCTACAAGGAGAAAGGCGGGTTCTTCAACGGCATGCTCAACTTTGACAATCTCTTCAACACCATGCAATTCATGGGATTTGCAAGAAAAGGCAAAACGTATATGGGCACGAGCAGAAACCTTGCCTACAAGAAAGAACTTTTCTTTAAAAACAAGAGTTTCGCCACGCACCTCGACTTGACGTTGGGCGACGACGACCTTCACATTCAAGAGATTGCAACACCTGAAAATGTCCAGATAGAATTCTTCGACAAAGGTTCCATCACCTCTTTCAGAGAGCATACATACAAGACATTCTTCGTGGAAAAGGAGATGCGCATGTACACCGGATTGCGCTACAAGGCCAGCACGAAATGCAGGATTAGGACAGAATTGGCCACCCGCTTTTTATCCTATGCGCTTGCTTTAGCATTAGTGCCCTACTTCCTTTTCAACAGCCAATTCATTTTGGCCGGAATTACGGCAGGCCTATTCCTGCTCCGCGCCATCACGCAATTGGTAGTCATCAACAAGACTTGCCGATGCTTGCACGAAAAGAAGTTCTTCTTTACGTTACCGATCTTCGACATCTTGTTGCCACTCATCACCATTTACTTCTATACAACCAGAAGTTTCACCAAACCTAAAGTGGCTCAGTGGGGCGTATAAAAAAAAGGATTTTTTCAATGGAGAATTACAACGAAGAAAGCATCGTAGTGGCTGCTATATATAACAACCAATCGGAAGCCCTCATAGCCCGAGGTCTTCTGCTTGCCAACGGCATTGATTGCTTCTTGAAGGACGAGTTGATCAATCAAATCTTCTCCCCCTTCAATCCTGCATTTGGAGGGATAAAACTCTGCGTACTGGAGCACGACCTTGCTCAAGCACAAGAACTCCTAAGCAACCCGACAACAACAGACAACAACTAAGATTATGGACAGACGATTAGTAGCGTTCCAACGTCTTTTGGACATCATGGACGAACTTAGGGAGAAATGCCCTTGGGACAGCAAACAGACATTCGACAGCATCCGTGCCAACACGATAGAAGAGACCTATGAACTCTGCGATGCCATCATGAAGAAAGACATGAAGGAAATCAAGAAAGAGTTAGGCGACGTGCTTCTCCACATCGTGTTCTATTCAAAAATGGCTTCGGAGACCAACGAATTTGACATTGCCGACGTCTGCAATGCGTTATGCGACAAATTGGTATTCCGCCACCCTCATGTATTCGGGACGGCCAATGCCGACTCGGCTTCGCAAGTGGAACAATCGTGGGAGCAAATCAAACGCAAAGAGAAGGACGGCAACAAAAGCGTGCTTTCAGGCGTACCCGACGCTTTGCCTGCGCTCATCAAAGCCTACCGCATCCAAGACAAAGCCCGAAACGTAGGGTTCGACTGGGACGAGAAGGAACAAGTCTGGGACAAAGTGTATGAAGAACTGGGCGAACTGAAAGAGGAAGTTGCCAAGATGGACGAAGAGAAGATGGAGGGCGAATTTGGCGACCTCATGTTCAGCATGATTAATGCAGCCCGACTCTACAAAATCAACCCAGAAAACGCACTGGAGCGAACCAACAAGAAATTTATCCGCCGCTTCAACTACCTTGAAAGCCAAACACTGAAAAAAGGCAAAGAGTTGAAAGGCATGTCGCTCGAAGAGATGGACCAATATTGGAACGAGGCAAAGCGACTTGAGAAAGAAGGTCTATTGGATTAATAACAATCAAGATATTTTATAGAATGAACAAAGCACTTTACATTGCATTGACGGCAGCTATCCTTACAAGCTGCGGAAACAAGCCTTCGGGTCAAGAAGCAGAAAAGACGACAACCGAAACACCTGCTTCTGTAGAGGAACAAACGGTAACCGTAGAAGAACCTAAGGAAGAGGTTCCTGCCCAAGCGCAAGAGAACGACGAGGAGAAGCAGACGGCAAGCCTGAAGTCACAAATGGAGCAAATGACACCCATTGTCGTCAAGGCACCCGCTTCTTTCGACGGCATACTCAAACCGCTCAGCGGCAACAAAAACATCAAGTTATCCGTCATCTCTAAAGGAGAGAATGGAATCGTAGATGAAGACACATGGTACAAATCTTACGGTGAATACGCACCATGCCACAAAAAGTGGATTGGTCACATTCAAGGCAATGACGATTCTTTCTTGCCGTTCCTCGTTATGCCAAACACATACGAAGACTATTATTTCGGAGACTTCGAATACCATAAGGATTACAATGCCACCATTTATGGTCCGAACAAATTCCAACGCGAGATGGGTTACGACTGCAAAATCATCGTGGAGACAGACAAAGAGTTCAAGACCGTAAACAAGATTGTGGATTTCCGCAACTTCTCCGAAGATGACGAGTTCTCCACCGAATGCTACACCAAGGAAGGGGATACGATTTACGTATCTGCCCACAATGCGCTCGTAGCCGTAGATGGCAACACAGGCGACATCATTTGGATGAGCAAGCCTAAAACTTGCAACTCTCATTTCATCATCATTGACAATAGCATTGTTTGTGGTTACGGAGAGTCTGGTGGTGCTCACTATGTGTGCGTAATTGACAAGAAGTCAGGAAACGTCACTCAAAAATTCAACGTGTTGAAATCGCCTTACTTCTTCGCTGCCGATGGAGACAACCTCTACATGCGCACATATAGTTACGATTACACTTTGAAAATCCAAAGATAAGACTAAGGTCAACTTAATCATTTTTTGTCCGTACCTTAACCCATGGTTAGGGTGCGGACATATTTTTTCTCCTCAAACACAACGAATGCAACATTCCACTAAACATTAGCAATTGGGTTTTTCGAAGAAATTGAATGACATTCAAACAAATGGCAACAAACAGCCCTATTTTGTCGTATATTTGCAAAAAGCCAACCGTTAATGGCGGTCAAAAAAAAGATGTAAACATCATATAAAAACTCGTATGCTAAACAATGTTGAAAAACCCATCGAAAGAAGTCCCTTAAGGCGAAAAATCGGAAAAGAGTTCTATATTCTAAAACGAAAAGTCAACTGGTTACTTTCAGGAAAGAAATTTGCAAAGGTCAATAAAAATCAGGAATGCCCACACATTCTCATCGAGCACAAAAGCACGCTTCTGCGCAAGTTGAAGGATGTTGACATGCGGCTACAATATAACAAAGTGACCAATCTGAAATTAGCAATTGCGCCCATAGACGGCGTAGTCATCCAACCCGGAGAGACCTTCTCCATTTGGAAAATGGTGGGACGGCCTTCTGCTAAAAAAGGATACAAGACGGGCATGATGATTCACAACGGGAAGGTTTCCGAAGGTGTCGGAGGTGGTTTGTGCCAACTGGGAAATCTCATCTATTGGATGGCCCTACACACGCCATTGACCATTACCGAACGTTGGAGACATAGTTTCGATGTATTTCCTGACGTCAACCGCACCATCCCCTTTGCCTGCGGTGCCACTTTGGCCTATAATTACATAGACCTTCAACTGACCAACAACACCGACAAAACATTCAAGATAAACCTTTGGTTGGACGAGGAATTCCTTCATGGCACGATTAGATGCGACCAAGAAGTGACAAAAAAATATGAAGTCTATGAAACAGACCACATGATCACCCAACAATGGTGGGGCGGATACACTCGCCACAATCGCATATGGAGAAAAATTTCAGACACTAAGACAGGAGAAATAACCGACGAATTAGTATCAGAAAACAGCGCCATCATGATGTATAACCCGATGTTGAAAGAATAGGCATTCAAAACGCACTCCTTTGAAGACTCCTTCTTTGCCGTCAAAGCCACGCCAAGCGAATGGCCGACGAACAAAAAAGTTATAAATGATTAGAATTTCCAAACTATATTTTGTTACTTTGCACGCTATATATAAGGATTAAGCGCAAAATTGTCTTATGCAGAAGAATTTAGTCATAGTTGAGTCACCTGCTAAAGCAAAAACAATAGAAAAGTTTTTGGGCAACGACTATACCGTTCTTTCCAGTTTCGGACACATTCGTGATTTGAAAAAGAAGGGATTTGGAATAGACGTAAATAACAATTACGCACCCGATTACGAGATATCGGAAGACAAGAAGGATCTTGTCAAAGAGTTGAAAAAGAAAGCGAAAGAATCTGAAATCGTTTGGTTAGCATCCGATGAGGACCGCGAGGGAGAGGCTATCGCTTGGCACCTTTACGAGGTGCTCGGACTCAAACAAGAGAACACCCGCCGTATTGTATTTCACGAAATCACCAAAGATGCCATTCTCAATGCCATCCAAAATCCGAGAGACATTGACAACAATTTGGTGAGTGCCCAACAAGCAAGACGTGTACTCGACCGTATCGTAGGTTTTGAACTATCCCCTATCCTTTGGAAGAAGGTGAAACCTTCGCTTTCTGCAGGTAGAGTACAGTCGGTCACCGTCCGACTGATTGTTGACAGAGAGAGGGAAATCCACGATTTCAACGCAGAGGCTTCTTACCGCATCCTTGCCGTGTTCAATGTGAAAGACAAAGACGGAAAAGAGACAGAACTCAAGGCTGAACTTCAAAGCAGAATCAAAACGAAAGAGGAGGCTTACGCATTCTTGGAGCACTGCAAAAATGCAAGTTTCCAAGTGGAGAGCGTTAGCACAAAACCGTTCAAAAAGTCGCCAGCCGCCCCTTTCACCACCTCTACGCTTCAACAGGAGGCATCCCGCAAATTAGGATTCTCCGTATCACAAACCATGATGATAGCCCAAAAATTGTACGAGTCAGGAAAGATCACTTATATGCGTACCGACTCCGTCAACCTATCGTCTTTGGCTATAAACACTTCAAAAGCAGAAATTTTAGAGATTGCTGGCGAAAAATATCTGAAAATCAGAAATTACCATACCAAAAGTCTTGGTGCTCAAGAGGCCCACGAGGCAATACGTCCTACTTACATGAACGTACAGAAAATCGAGGGAACCTCTCAAGAGATGCGCCTTTACGAATTGATTTGGAAACGCACCATCGCATCACAAATGGCTGATGCCGAATTGGAGCGAACATCCATCGTCATCAATGTTTCGGGCGAGACCCGCAAATTCATTGCCGAGGGTGAAGTGCTCAAATTCGACGGATTCCTAAAGGTTTACATGGAATCCACGGATGATGACAACGAACAAGAAGACAAATCCCTTCTTCCTCCAATCAAAGAGGGTGACAAGTTGGAACAAGTCAACTCCATTGTTGCCATCGAACGCTTTACTCAAAGACCGCCCCGCTATACGGAGGCAAGCCTCGTCAAGAAATTGGAAGAATTGGGCATCGGACGTCCTTCCACCTACGCCACAACCGTAACGACGATTCAAAACCGCGGATATGTGGAAAGAGCCGACAGAGAAGGTGAACAAAGAGATTACAACATACTCACATTGAAAGGCGACAAAATCACCGACGAAATCAAATCGGAAACGACAGGAACTGAACGTTCCAAACTTTTCCCTACTGATATAGGTATTGTCGTCAATGATTTCCTCATTGAATACTTCCCTAACATTCTCGACTACAACTTCACAGCGAAAGTGGAGAAGGAGTTTGACGACATTGCCGAAGGTAATGTAAAATGGGAGGAGACCATCGATGGCTTCTACAAAGGATTCCACCCTATGGTGGAGGACACTATCCAAAACTCAGAACGCAAAGTGGGCGAACGCCAAGTCGGGGTTGACCCTCAAAGCGGCAAGCCGGTATTTGTAAAGATTGGGCGTTTCGGACCAGTGGCTCAGATTGGAACAGCAGAGGACGAAGAGAAGCCTAAATTCGCTTCGCTACGCAAAGATCAGCACTTGGAAAGCATCACCTTCGAAGAGGTAATGGATTTGTTCAAATTGCCTCGCGAAATCGGCGAATACGAAGGCGCTACCCTTACAATAGGCATCGGCCGATTTGGAGCCTACGTCCGCCATAGCGGCAAATTTTTCTCATTGAAGAAGACGGACGATCCATTGACCATCGACAGCGCCAGAGCCATCGAACTAATCGAAGAGAAGAGAGTTCAAGAGCGAAATAAGATAATAAAGACCTTCGACGCGGAAGACATTCAGATCTGCAATGGTCGTTTCGGTCCTTACATCGCTCACGACGGTGCCAACTACAAGATTCCTAAAACCAAAGATCCAAAGGAATTGACACTGGAAGAGTGCCTAGAGTTGATCAAAGAACAAGCAGACAAGAAGCCTGCAAAAAAACGTTCTACAAGCAAGGCAGCCTCAACAAAAGCAGCCGACGTGAAGAGCGAAAAGGCGACAAAGGCTAAAACCAAGACTACAACAAAGGCTAAAGCCTCAAAGACTACAAAAGCCTCCACAACAAAAACAGTCAAGAAAACAAAAACTGAAGTGGAGGGATAAAATAGAAAACGAGGGTGTATCAAACATGAACTGAACCCCGAAAGTTGAACAAAAACTTTCGGGGTTCAATTCAGTTACGATATATCCTCCTATTTTTTATCAGACTAAAACCGGCCTCCTGCTCCACCACCACCGAAGCGGCCACCGCCCGAAGAACCATAGGAACGGCTGCTTGAAGAACCGCAGGAACGACTGCTTGAAGAAGAACTTCCACGAAACAAAGAACCACCCCCGCCTCTATAACTGCCACTGCTCATCACATCTCGATTATCTACATAGTAAACACGTTGTTTCTTCCTGCGCTTATAATACAAAGAGAATCCTGGATTCCAAATAAACAACCAAACGAAGATGGCAAGCCAACGAAGCAACATAGGCATATATAGTTGATACTCCCTATATGGAACATAATCTAAGATTATATAATTCACTATGAAGCGTAAAAAGAATAGCAAAAGCATCCATCCCCAAAAGTATTCGTGAAAACTTTGCTTAAGATCCTCCCAATACGAAGTTTCTTGTTCTTTGTATTGCTGCAAAATCGAAGCATCCTTATAAGCCACGCCGCATATAGATTGTATGGTTTCATCTATAGCAGTTCCCCACTCTCCATTTTTCAACCGAGGGACCATCACATTAACACCTATCTTATGACAGGTAGCATCGGGCAGAACCGATTCCATTCCAAGCCCGGTTAAAATATAATAAGACCTATCAAGCGTTGCCAATGTAAAAATAACGCCCCTGCTATCTTTCGTTCCCACACCATACTTATTTCCTACGGTCAAAGAGAACTGGTATGGGTCATCACCCTCAATATGTTCCACAACAATAACAAGGGACTTCACGCCCAAACTATCTTCCAGTTTAAACAACCTTTGATTGATAACACGACAAATACTATCCGACAAAATGCTATCCGGATTACTAATATAATCAGGGTTTACACTATTCTTTGGAATAGGTATATTATCTGGACTATAAACTCCTGCCGACACCGCAAAGCATGTCAGCAACGCAACAACCAACGAGAATAATCTACATCTAAACATATCATCAAAGCCTCAACTCTCAATTCTTAATTCTAAATTCTTAACTATCAATTCTTAACTCTTAATTCTTAATTATCAAAATCTTCCGCCATGACCACCGCCTCCAAAACTTCCGCCACCTCGCGAGCCATACGAACTGCCCGATGAGTGAGAACTGCCATAAGATGAGGAAGAAGAATATGACGACGAGGAACTCGTACCGTCTCCCAATCGTTCGAACGTGTCGAGAACCGATTTACCCCTATTATCCACATAAAAGACCTCTTCGCCTTTTTCATCCACATAATACAACGAAACCCCAATGGTCAAGATGTAATTAAAGTAATGGAGGAATTTTCTCACAATAGTCCATGGTTTCCATTGGATAACCTTATGCGGAATTATCAACGACAATATTAGGTTCGGAATCAACAGAAAAAATCTTACGAACCAGAACAAACACCACAACAGCAGCAGAGCCAATGGAATAAAGACCAACACCCCTAAAAAGATATAGAACCCGTCATTTTCTGCCTTATCGTCAGACATCTGTACTTTCGCTGTTTCGTCTTTCAGCAATATAGCCGAGATGGCATCAACGGTCTCTACAACCGCTAAGCCCCATTCAGACTCTTTCAGATGAGGGACCAAGACATTATTGGATATTCGATAACAGATAGCATCGGGCAAATCTCCTTCAAGCCCGCGACCTGTAAGCAGTTGGTAAGAACGGTCGAGCGTTGCCAACGTAAGAATGAAACCCCTACTATCTTTCGTACCGATGCCGTATTTATTGCCCACTGTCATAGAAAAAGCATACGGGTCGTCGCCCTCTATATGCTCCACCACCATCACCAAAGCCTTGACACCCGTACTATCTTCCAAGCGGAACAATCTCTCGTTGATTACGGAGCAAATGCTGTCCGGCAAAATGCCATCAGGATTACTGATATAATCAGGATTTTCGCTATTCTTTGGAATAGGTATATTATCTGGACTATAAACACCTGCAGATACAGCAAGGCTTGCCAGCAGCACGACAATCAATGCGAACAATCCACGTCTTAACATATCATCAAATTCTTAATTCTTAATTCTTAATTATCAAAACCTTCCACCATAGCCGCCTCCGCCGAAACTACCGCCGCCACTTGATCCATAGGAGCCACCACCACTTGACGAGCCTCCGCCGCCCGAATATCCACCACCTGACGAGCCTCCACCGCCTTTACTATCAGCAAGGCCTCTGAAAAACGACTTTCTATTATCTACATAATAAACTCTATTTTCATCATTCTCCTTGTTTTTCGGCTCCTTCCGTTTCTTTTTTTTCTTTGACACTTGGGCAACGGGCTGTTTCGTCGTGGCGCCCTCTTTCATATAATACAAAGAGAAACCTATATTCCATATCCAATTGAAGCAATAGAGAAACCACCGCAGGAGCGTCCATGGTTTCCATTCAATATTACGATAACCCACAGCCATGCAATAATAAGCATTGGGGAGATAGAGAAGCACTCTCAATAAGAGATAGATAATAGGGATACGAATCAACAAAGGAATCTCATTAAGCATATCCATAATCTGCCTAAATATAAGTCCAAGAAGAGATTCATCATTCTCTTCAGTTTCCTTCATATCAGTAGGAGTAGAAGCAACGAAACTATATTGCTGCACAATTTCATCCTCATGATAAAAAAATCCGCAAACGGTTTGAACAGCACTTACAACTGCATCCCCCCATGCTTCATTTTTAAGATGAGGCACCATTTGATTTTGGGCTATTCTATAGCAGACTGCATCGGGCAAATCTCCTTCCAGTCCCCTACCAGTCAGAATCTGATAAGATCTATCCAATGTCGCCAATGTAATGACAAGTCCCTTGCTATCTTTCGAACCAATGCCATATTTATTTCCAACCGACATAGAAAACTGATAAGGGTCGTCGCCCTCTATATGTTCCACCACGATTACCAACGTCTTAATTCCCGTACTATCTTCCAACAAGAAGAGTTTGTCATTCACAACTCTGCAAATGCTATCGGACAAGATTCCATCGGGATTGCTGATATAAGAAGGATGATCACCATTTTCCGGAATTGGAATATTATCTGGATTATAGACTCCCGCCGTCAAAGAGAGACAAGCGACAAGCGACAAGAAAAGAAGCAGCCACCTTTTATATTCCAAATACACGTTCATATTACTCATTGTTATAATCCACTCTTAAGAACTATTCCCATTAGGGTAACTTTTCAAACACAAAGGTACAATTTTATAGCATAGTGATATTCAAACAAGCTCTTTTTCTGCCACAATCTAATGAGAATCAAAAAGTTTTAAGCAACATATAGAAACTTCCACAATTTAAATTCAAGCGTTTTTGGGAAAGTTGTTTCGATAGAATGGGTTTGTACCGTTTTTTCAAACAGACCACCCTTCCCTTTCAGATTGAACATGACCATCAAACTCTTCCGATACGCCCCATTATGAGAATGTGCCGTTTGAGATTCCAGAAGGATGGTGCTGGAGAACATTAGGAGATATAGGCATTTGGCAAGCAGGTGGAACTCCGAGTAGAATGCATAAAGAATACTATGGGGGAAATATCCCGTGGCTAAAAACTGGAGACCTAAACGATGGCATTATTA
This sequence comes from Paludibacteraceae bacterium, assembly GCA_024401455.1. GTDB lineage: Bacteria > Bacteroidota > Bacteroidia > Bacteroidales > Paludibacteraceae > RGIG10190. The sequence goes on from JAKSLA010000057.1 coordinate 18,666, forward strand.
CTTCTATTCCAGAGTACATTACAGAAGAAGGATTAAACAATTCTTCTGCAAAGCTTAATCCCAAAGGAAGTGTACTCATCGCAATGTATGGTGCTACGATTGGAAAAATTGGAATACTTGGAATGCCAGCAACAACCAATCAAGCATGTTGTGCTTGCATAAACTACGAAGGTGTAATTCAGAAGTATCTGTTCTATTTCCTTCTATCTCATAAGGAAGATTTTATAGCGTTAGGAGGTGGCGGAGCTCAACCCAACATATCAAAAGACATTATCGTAAAGACTTTTATTCCAATTCCACCAATCAAAGAGCAAGAACGAATTGTGTCTCAAATAGACAATCTGCTGAATCTTTTGGGAACTCTCGATACGAATAAATACGCATTGGAAGCTTCAATAAGTCAAGCAAAATCAAAAATACTGGATCTCGCTATCCATGGCAAACTTGTGCCACAAGATGCCAATGATGAACCTGCGTCCGATTTACTCAGACGTATCAATCCAAAGGCTGTTGCATCTTGTGATAACCCGCAATATGGAAAGGTTCCTTCTAATTGGGTTTGGTGTAAAATAGAAGATATATTTAATGTTATTATGGGACAGTCTCCAAAGGGAGATTCTGTTAATCATGAATTAATTGGTATTGAGTTTCATCAAGGAAAAATATTGTTTTCTCAATGTGTTGTAGAGAAATCGGATATTTACACCACTAGTCCAACAAAAATAGCAGATAAAGATAGTTTATTAGTTTGTGTTAGAGCTCCTGTTGGTGATGTAAACATTACAGATAGAGATATTTGTATAGGTCGTGGTTTGTGTGCATTAAAACCATTAAGCAATATGCCGCTAGAATACTGGTTTTATGCTATTAAAAACTTAAAATTAGAATTCAATAAGAAAGCCACAGGATCAACATTTTTAGCAATTTCTGCTGTGACCATAAAAAGCCAAGCAATATCTCTTCCTCCTATAGAAGAGCAGCATCGTATTGTAGCAAAAGTTAAGGAACTCTTCTCGCAGTTGGATATGATTGAAAAATCCCTGCAAGCGTAAGCCTACAGGGATAATATCACCAATTTACAACTTTGTCAACTATCTCTCGTTGCTCAGATGCTGTGCGACGGAGATAGATGCGAGTTGTCTCTATGCTCTCGTGTCCCATCAGGTCAGCAAGGAGAGCAATGTCGTTGAATCGTTCAAGGAAGTTCTTTGCAAAACGATGACGGAAGGAATGAGGGTAAACAACCTCTTTGGGCAGACCGTACTTCACGCCATATTGCTTGAGTTGTGTGGCAATGCCACGAGTGGTTATGCGTTTTCCAAATCTGTTAAGGAAAATGTAACCACTACTAATGCCATCTGCTTCCAGCCATTCAAGAGCTTCCTTCTGTAGATTCTTGGGGATATACAGTCGGCGCATCTTGCCACCTTTACTATACATATCAAGGTGTCCGGCCGTTACATGCTCAGCCTTGATCTGAAGGAGTTCGCTGACACGCGCTCCGGATGCAGCCATAAACCACACGATGAAGTACCACTCAACAAGTCCGTCCTCCTTCAAACGTTGCTTAAAGAAACGATAGTCGGCATCGCTGATGACATTCTCCAAGAAGTTCTTCTGCTGAACCTTCACAAACTTCATCTTCAGTTT
>JAKSLA010000058.1 GCA_024401455.1 Paludibacteraceae bacterium
GATGTGGGTAGGGAAACTGTTCGCTATATTTTAGGGGTAAATGAAAGAGCCGTGGTTTGAAGAAGAACTTACTTTCGCTTCTGAAATGTTGGAGCTCTTCTGGTTACTTCCCTACGGTTATTTTCCCTCCATTGTTACTGTTGCCCCTGAACGAAGGCGAGTAGAGGCACTCTGCCGTTGCCAAGCCTGCCGAGTAGGTGCCGCTTGTGGTGGCGTGGAGCGTGTAGTCAAAAATGTATGTTCCTTTGGTCAATTGGTTGAAGAACATTCGATAACTGGTGTCCGTGTAGTTGCGATAGTAACAAGCTTGGTTATCCCAAATGTATTGGGAGATGACTTTCTCTGGCTCCATGCATGAGGCACGTTCGTCCTTGATCAAGAGGTAGTCCAAATTTTGGTCGCTCTCTACGGTGAGACGTACTTTGATTTTGCTTCCGAGAGGAATCTTGTCGCCCTCTTTTATTTCCTTCAACACTTCCGTTAAATGACCATTGGAGTCCTTTCTTGACTCTACGGAATAAGCCTTTTTGTCGATGGAAATGTGGTTGCTGGCGGCTGTGATTTTTGAGTTGGTGGTCTCTTGAGTAGCATAAAGAGCTGCGAATCCGATGCTTTGAGGAGCACCCTCCACATGGATGGTGTTGGATGAAGAATTTCCAGGCATGGTGCGTTTGAGGTAACCATCGGCGGCATTGATCTGTTCTCCATTCGGAAGAGTGACGCTTCCCCCTTTGCTCTCTATGTTGGAACTTTGGAGGAGAATGTCGATGGCGTCTATTGTTGCTGTTGTTGAACGCCAAACTCCAGTCTCTTTCTTGCGGAGCAACCAAAGTTGCATTTCAGCCAACTCCTCTTCTGAAGCAAGTCCTGTTTGAAGGAAGGCACGCATGGCTTCGGTATGGACGGAAATGTCAGAGTTGTACCAACTGCAGGCGTTTTTATTCTCTTTCCAATAGATGCCTTCTGATGAACTTCGGGTGTAACTTTGTCGCATTGCCTCAACGATGGTTCTGGCTAAAGTCGTATCTTTTTGGGCAACTAGCAGTTGTACGAAGCACGATTTGCCGTAGAGGGTGAGGTGTTTCCAATTTTGTTTTGTCTCCTCGTAGCATGCGGAGACGGCCAATTTCGCATGTTTGGAAAGCGGTTCGAGCTCTTGCGTAAAGTGACGTAGCCACATCAGGCGAATTTCGTATTCGTCGGCGGCAATGCCACTATTGTTCTTCCTCTCAGAATTGTAGTGGGCCATACGTTTCTCGATGCACTTGTCTATGTATTGGAGGGAGTTCTTGAAATCCATCTTTTCTCCCTTGTTTAGCAACCCTCTCTGATAGAGCTTTGCCATTTGTTGACAGACGTAGATGGATGTCCAAGGAGAACTCTCGCCGTTAGGGAACCAAGCATATCCGTAGTCTTTGTTTTGCAAGAAACGGAGGCGAGAAAATGCGTTGTCTCTTTTTGCTTTCGCATTTTGAAGCATATAGGTTACGGCTTCGCGTTGTTCTGTCTCGTCCTGAGCCTCTGTTCTCCAAGGCGTTGCCTCCCAAGCGATGCTTTTCAATTCGTTGTTTCGCTTCAATTTCGAGTCGCCTCCCCAATTTTTTATCGCATTGTTTAGGCTTGGGTAACTCTTGTGGAGTTTGGAAATGATGGCGTTGGCGTAGAAGGCGGTTGCTAAATCGATGGCATTGCTGTACTTCGGTTCTGCAACAGAAGGCAGACTCATCACTGCTTGCCAAAGGGAGTTGGCGGTGTATTCTACGGTTATTTGCACATCTTCGCTTGGGTCGGTATCCACGGTCAATGTCTTTGTCTCTCCCTTTCTTATCATGGCGTTCTGAGCCTTGATTGTGCGGCTGCAGTTGGAGATGACAGGGATGGCGTGGATTTCTCCGTCTTTGAATCTGTCATTTTCTGCTGTTACCGTCATTTTGATGGAGTCAATGCCTTCGGGCACATCAAATGAACAGTTGATGGTGTCGTTCTGATGTGCGGCAATGTTGAAATCGATTGTTCGTTTGCCGATTTCCTTGCCCGACTTTTCGTCTTCTAGTAAGATGTTCGCCTTTCCAGCTATCGTTAACTCTTCATGATTATTAATGACTGCGGAGATGACATTGCGGTCGCCACTACGAAATAGGCGAGGCACATAAGGGCGGATGTTGAAAGGCATGGTGGTCTGCACGGTGTAACAATCTACCCCGATCTTCATATCTTTAGAGAGCGCGAATAGTTTGACCTCCCAATTGGTAAGTGTTTCTGGAGCGTCAAATTCAATTGTCGCTTTCCCATCTTTTGTTTGTATGTTTGGATAGAAGAAAGCCGATTCCGTAAAATCTTTGCGGATTTTGCCTGGGGTTGGATTCTCCAAAGCTGGCGATTCTTCTGCTCCTGTTAGGGAGGATACGCCGTGTACTCTCACACCGGCAACCGATCCTGTGAGGTCTGATTTTCTTTGCACACCATAACCAACTGTGACCACCTCTTCCAAATAGTCACCCGTAGAAAGTATGATGTTTAAGTCTTGTGGACCTGTCACCTGAACTGTTTGGGTTTCATATCCCACATAACTTATCTCTAACTCGCATCCTTTGTTCGGAATGCGTATTTCAAAGCGGCCATCCATGTCGGAAGTGGTTTCGATGGCTGTTCCTGCGATACTGATAAGTGCAGCTGGTAGTACGTCCTCTTCGTCACGAACGGTTCCTGTTACCATGTAGCCGTTTTTGAAATCTTCGGAAGTGTAGGTTTTTGTTGTTTTTAATTGTTTGATTCTTTGTTTGTTAACGTTGTTTATGAAAGATTTTGAGGTGAGCGACCAAAGTGGATAGGCGAAGGTTTGTTCATACTCTCTATAAGGGGACATCCATTGCTCGTAGTCGTTACGACATATATAAACCTCCTCTGTGTGTTGAAGGGCCTCTCTATAATTATAATAATTGATGAAAGGCACTCTGTATCTTGGGTACCAGGAGTTCCAATGATGTTTTTTGTAGGTGTTTAAAGCCATGTCAGTCATTGTCGCAGCCAATGAGACGGGTTCATGCGTGCCTATTACTTCGATGTTCCATTTTTGGTGAGAGCCGCTCTCTATTTTGTTTCTCAATGAGGTGATTTTTGTGTGAAGAGACATGTTTTCCCTTGATTTCTCAATCCAGAAAAAATCGCTACGAAATTGGTGGTCTTTTAGGGTGCTGACGGTGATGATAGCCCCTTCGATTCCCTTTTTAGAAAATATCTCCTTGTAAGGGATTGCGAACGATCTCAACTCTTTGTTAAGAAGCATCCATTCCTCTTTTAGGGTCACGTTGTTATGGTCGGCCAATCGGTAAAGCACATATAGGCTATCCTTGTTGGTGGCCACGGAGAAGCGTAGGGTGTCTTTGGCTCCCATGAAATTTGGTCCGCGCTGGCCTATGCTTATCCACAACATTTGGTCAGTAGGTGTTACTTTACTACGGCTATCGTAAATGGTGATGTAGTCTCGATTCGAATTATACCAAGTCTTATTTAGTGTGTCGCCTGTAGTAATGTCCGTAATAGTCAGCTGATAGGAGCCAATATTGGCTTCTTGGCATAGTTCTTCAGGTAAATGTACTTTTGCTACACCTTTTAGAGTCTCTTCCCATTCTACAGTTTTTCCCTCCTTTTTTTTCGATTTGAGTTGAATTTTGACACGTTTCTCGATAGTTTTGTCTCCTTTATGAGAATCCTTTTTACAGCAATCTAAGAAAAAATAGGGGTATTGGGCAATGTCAACCATCGGATCGGAGACCAATCTAATGCTTGTAGTGTTTTTATGGAGAGTGATATACTCTTTCTCCTCAATAGACTCTCCCGATGGGGCTGTGATGGAGGCCGTAGCGAGGAGTCTTTTTTCTTCTCTGTTCAAATCGTCAGGAAGGAGAGTATAGGTTGTTGAGAATTTGCCCATCGAATCGGTCATCAGCGTGTATTTTTCATCCTCTATGGTCAACAACACTTGGGCATTCGCGATAGCCTCGCCAGAGAGATATTTTACCGTGCCTGAAATAGGAACCTCCTTTGTCAATGTGCAATCATTGTGTAGTTGGTCGAACTCTACCTCTATTTGTTGTAATTTGTATGCCTCTACATGGAAGTAGGCGGAGAAATATTCGGTATCAGAGTTAATGGTAGCTTTGATGGAATATTCTCCTATGGCATCTTCACTATCCTCTACAGAATACTCTCCGTGGAATTTTCCGAATTGGTCGGTAACCGAATTGGTGGTTGCTATTGTTTTCCCTTTATGAGAAATCTTAATTGTAATTTGTTGGTTGGGCATTACAAATTCTTTTCGCTTTTCGCGATCAATTCTATAGCAGAAACCGAAAAACTTTACCGTCTGTCCTGGGCGGTAGATGGCACGGTCTGTGTGTACGATGGTGATGCTCTCTTTGTTGTCTTGTTCATCCATTTCTTCCATTATGATTTCCCCTTCGCTGAATCGGTCATCGCCTTTTTCTGCCCTAAATTCATCTCCGTCTTCTAATGGTAATCTTAATGGCCCCATTTTTTTCATTGAGATTAGCTTTGTCTTGCCGTTTTGGTTGGTGGCCGACTTGGAAAGTAATGAATCGCCCGAATAGTTTACCCCTTTGATGGGCTTTCCGCTAATGTTGTCCACGGCATATACTTCGTGATAAAATCGCCTTGAATCGATGGCCGCTTCGCACCATGTCTTGAAATCCATTTCCTCATCGTCGTATTTCTCTTCATACTTTTCCCACCAATTTTGGGTGGTTGTGCAGATCGTGGCTATGTCTGTGACAACAAAGCATACCGTTTTTTTGCTTTGGGTTGTATCTTTGCACTCAGCGTCTCTGATGTTCACGCAATAATCCCCATAGGGTAAGTTTTCTAATTGAATTGAGTCTTGCACCGGAATGAAGTAGTTGCTCGGTTTTAAACTGAACTCATATTTCTTTTTAGGAAACGTGACATCCTTCCCATTAACGGAGGTAGTTCCTTGTATTGAGATGAGTACCTTCTTTACATTTGTGTGGCTAATATAAATCTTGATAGGTTCGTTGCTGTGGAAAATGTCTTTGACGTGGCATTGGAATTTGTGTCGGTCTATGTAGTCCAGTTGTTGGTCGATAGGATCTAAAGAACACCTGTTTTTGAATTTCTCTTTTACAGAAAGCAATCGGTCATGTAAGATTTGAGGGTTTATCGTGTCGGTCTTTTCTCTTAGCACTTTTGCACGCAGTGCCTCTGCCTTGATGATGGCCGAATCATTAGGGTATAGGGCGATGAGTGTGTCCAATGCTCTTACGGCGAGCGAGTCTCTTTGTGCCTTATTCTTTCTTACGACAAAACTCTCCCATTTCAAGTAATCGTCTATTCGTTTAATGTCATATTGTATGCACTTGTTCGTGTCTCTGCTTAGGTGGGTTAGGCAAATAAGTTTCTCATAAATGATATGCTTAAAGTACGTCTCTCCATAAGTATAGGGAGCTTCTTCTTTTCGAGATGTCAATTCCGTTATCGTTGGCATGATATTGCTAAAGTCATTGGGCTGACAATGAATCGTATAAGCAGAATTGAGTAATCCTTGAGCAATGATGTCGGCCATTGTTTCTCCCTCTCCATTGGAGAAAATCAACAAGTCGGAATAGTTTTGTGCGGGTAGTTTGTGCAATGCTTCCAATGAAGTGAAAAGAGAATCCTGTAGTTCCAATCGTATTTGACGTATCTCTTGGTAAGTCATCTTTTTCAGTTGATTAGTTGGAAGAGTGTCTCTGACAGATGAACTTTGACTGTAATAGTGGATTTTGTAGTATTCAGAGATGAGGTGGAGGAGGTAATATCGGCAAAGAGCTATCTCTCCCTTGTCGGAGAGTTGGCTGAGTAGGGCACGAGCATTAGCATAGTGCTGGTCTATGATGATGATACCTTCTGTTTTATCAAAATTGGATGGAGTTAGCAACTCTTTCCTTTCGTGAAGAGAATAATCGCAGCCTAAATCGATGGCGTAAGAATAGATCTCGGAAAGCAATAGTTGGCGTGTGTTGTTCTCCGTTTTTGCTGTTTCGATAATTTTCTGAACGGCTTGGGATGCGTCGTTCAAGGCGGATTTATTCATGAGGTTATCTACCTTTTTCCACTCACTGTCATAATTTGTGGCAGAGAAGGAAACGGTTGAACAAAGGAATGTAATGAGAACTAATAATATATGTTTCATAAAATATCGTCATTATAGATATGTTGTAAAAATAACAAAAAAAAAGAAAATGCGACCTTGTACTTTCAATTTAGAAGTGCAGACAGCAATAAATTTCAATACGATTTATGATTTAAGATTTCCTCTCGAGCAAAGAACCTCTAATTGTTTCAATCTATTCAAAGACTTTCGTCATCACGTCCAAGAACTGAAAATGCGACACCCATCAGCCTTGTCCGTGAGGGCAAGGTCAGGCGGAGACAGAGCCCCCCAAAAAACAACCAACCCCATCGGAATCGCCTATGAGCAATTCCAACGGGGTTGTGAATGGTCTGTTTTGCAGACGAGCGTTAATCTGCTATCCCCTGCATTATTGTTTCGATGTCGCCACCGCTGGTGGCAATCATCTCGCAAAGTTCGATTTCGATGACCTCTATCGAAGGCATTTCATATTCTCTCTTCATGATGCTTATTTGTTATTCGTTACTACAATTTTCTTTCCGTTCACCATATAGACTCCGTCTGGCAGGCCTACAAGGCTCTCCGATGCCTCCACGTTCAAGCGGACGGCACGACCAAGGGTGTCATAGACATTGACCTTGCCTGCAAACTCGTTTGTCGGCTCTTCACACTTCGTGACGTTGCCCTTGCGGAGGATGACACCCAAGCTGCTTGGAGCCGACGCTCTCAAGCCAGACTCACCCTCTAAGAGGATGGCAGTGCGGAAGGCTGGGACGGTGAGGTCGAGCACGTGATAGAATTGGTTGTCTATGAATGCGTAGTAGTTGAGGCCGTCCTGACAGAGGTATTTCTTCTCCTCATAGAGACCAAAGTGCGTTGCCTTGCCGTTGGTCACGTCGATTGGCTTCGTTTCGACAAACTCGACATCATACACTTCGTCAACCAATGGCTGGTCTTTCTCAGCCACCTTCACCAAGTAAGGTGTGTTGGCCTTGATGCCCTCTGCCGACTCCTCAAATTCGAGGTTCTTACCGTCGAACGAAACGAACTTGTAAGCCGTTCCGTTGATGCTTTCCGCAGGCACATCGTAAGGCAGGATGATGGTCATGGTGTCCTTGGTGGCGGTGCGGTTATAGGTTACGGTTGTAGCAGTTGGCAAATAGCTATGTTTGTGATAATATACAGATGATTCGTCATCCAACTCGTATTTTACAGTTTTGCCTTCGCCTGTAAACTGCGAATTAAATGTACCGTTGTCAAGATACGATATAGACTTCAACGTCAATGTATTGAGCGAGTTACAATATGTGAACATAGAGTTTAATTGAGTTACCTTGTTCATGTCAAAATTGCCAATAGTAAGATTCTCAAGTACGTTGCATTTGAAAAATATTTGCTCCATATTTTCCACTTTCTCAGTCTCAAAACTGCTGAGATCAAGTGTCTTGAGCGCTCGGCAGTCGACAAACATTTGACACATCCATGCCACATTTGTGGTATTGAAATTCCCCCATTCTATTGATTTAAGAGAATAAAATTTCATAAACATACGGTTGCAAGTGCTGGCAATAACTTCACCGCGGAATTTTACAGTTTTTACACCATTGATTCCATAATCTATCCATGGAGCATAACTGGAATAAGCGTCTCCCCAATTATCCAATGTGCCAGAAATGCCATCTATAGGTTCTATTATCATGGTTTGATCCTCATAGACCGTCCAAGTGCAAGTGCCGCAGACCTCAGAGTGAGTAACAGATGGAGCCACCCCACATTTTGAGCATTGCATATCAACCCAATTATGACTGCCACCGATGGCTGGTATAGTTACTATATCCTGTGCTTTGCAGCCCTGTCGCTGACAATCACGGTGCTTACTTCCCTCTGTATAACATGTCGCAAGATTGTCAACGATGTAATCTTCTGGATAGTCGTGACCGAGGGCAGCGATTTCTGTTGCAGCCAAGTTGTAGTAAGTATTTGTGGTATGCGCGCCATTGTCCTTATAATACTTGTCCGAGCAGCATGAGTGCGAACATGTGTAGTAAAGACTAATGCCCTTCTCAGTACATGTGGCATCCACAGCTGCATGTTTTGTCATGTTGTGGCTGAGAGTATCGATAGTTCCATTCTCCCTTGCCGTACATCCCGAATGGGTACACACCCTATGCTTTGTACCACCTGCAGTACAAGTTGCAGCCTTGTCTGTAACCCAGTCGCCGTAGGTGTGTTTTTCGAAAGTAGCAGTAATACTAACATTATCAGTAAGTTCCACATAGTGTTTCTGTACACCCTTGTCGCTCCACTTTACGAAGTCGTAGCCGCTATCAGGAGTAGCCTCCACCCCGAGCAGTGTAGCTGTGGTGGTAGTTGGATTGGCGTAAAACTGACTTACAATACCTCCAGCACCTGCGGTAACGCTGATGGTAATTTTCTTGTTGCCATTAGATTCGGCTTTGCTTTGATAACTGTTACCTAACATATTGGTGCTGGCATCCGATACGTATGTATTGTTCGTGATTACACCAACTACTTTCCCTCGTGGGCAGCCTGCAAAAATGCCCACATCCGTTCCAGTACTTGGTGTCAGTGTACCACTGACAAAGCAGTTACGGATATATTTAAAATTCTGAGTATCGCCATCATCATCCGCATAGCCTAAGATGCCTCCTATTCGAGGGTTGTCTCCTTGGGTAATGATAGAACCATTAAAGAAGCAGTTTTCAATCTCCACATTGGCATTTTTCTCACAATATCCCACTATACCACCGTTACTGTCGGTACTCTTGCCCACATCCATCGTGCCACTATAGGTACATCCCTTAATCTCAACGGTTTTTCCGTTAACTTGCAGAATCTGACCTACGATACCACCAATATGTTTCTTTTCATACGATTCTTCGTATATAATTTTACAACTACTGGTGATGTTGAGAATCTTGGAGTCACCTTTTGCAGAACCTGCCACAGAACCTGCATTGCCACATTTTATGGTAAATTCACCAGAGATGGTGAAATTCTTAATAGTAGCTCCATCGATTTGCTCAAACAAGCCAGCATAATCGTGTGCAGAACTCCAAGAGTTTCCTTCAAAGTGAATAGTCTTTCCATTACCGTCGAACGTTCCTTTGTATGGTTTATCCCTGCCAAGATAAAGACCCCAATGATAAGGTATTGTTATATCTTTGTTAAGTATTGCACATAAACCTGGCTCTGTACTCGTTTTTTCTTGAAATTCTTCCAGGTCACTATATTTTTCTAGTTGATACGGATTGTATAATGACCCGTCACCTTTAAGTTCCGCCCATGCACATTGTGGCACAAGCGAAGCCAACATCACGCCTATCGCCATGAGCGGGCGGAATAAATGTTTTATTCTTTTCTTCATTTTCTTGAAATTTTATTTACATCAAATTCATTTACATCCTTCTCCTGCACAATGCAAAGAGCTACTTTTCTGCCAAAAATGTCCAGTTTCATACCACTTTGGTTTGGCTGATTATCAGAATCGTTCTCCGAATCGGTATTTGAATCGGTATTTGAATCCTTTGTCATAACCAATAGTCCTGTTGCGTCAAAGAAGAAACGTATGTTTAAGGCTACCATATTTTCACTTGCAAACCACCAGTTATTACGACCTTTTGCGTTATGACCTTGAGCAAGAATCACATCAGCCACAAAAGGTTTGTCAGTCCTTTTATCTTTCTTTTTATCATCATTTTTATCTTTCTTTTTATCATCCTCTCCATCTTCCTTTTCATCGTCCTCTATATTCTTTATTGTCATTTTACCCTTGACGTAGAAATTTAGTTTGTCCGGCATTCTGTCACTGTCATGATTATCAGTCGCAATGGTTTGATACTGTCTTACTTCATTTGCGAAGCTTTTTGCAACTTCTTCAGATCCTTTCCGTCCTGCATCGATTGTAATCGTGCACAGATTTTTGTCCGTCCCCTTGTCATACTTCCAGTTACATACTGCGTTCAAATCATGTGGTTGACCTTCTGTAATAACAATATTACCCTCCTGCTCAAAATACATAGCAAATTCCTTGTCGATAAAGAATTTCACTTCATTTGTTCTTTTGGTATCTTTCATCGTTAAAATAAAATATAAATATAGTTTTGTTTGTTACTTGTTTTTCCACCTACCTCTGAACAGATCATTCCAAATAACGACTCCACAAAAGGACAGCACGATGAGTATGATGCCCAAGATGAGCACAACTATGTCGAACTCCGACAAGTCAAGGATGTTGAGAAATTTTATCATAATCTTGAACATACTGATGTTACCAATCGGCTACAAAGGACAAAAAAAAATAGCAACCCGTATGTTCGTTTGCTATAAAAAAGTGTTCGGTTGTAAGGAGTTAGATGTTCGGTTCGTGGGAAACCGAACATGGAAACGAGGCATGGGAGTTAGAAATCCAGCACCACCCATTACAGGATTAGAGGAATATTGGGAATCATTTTTCTACGCTTTATTCGTCTCCCTCCAGTCGGCAGGGGTCATACCCGTAGAGGCTTTGAACTTCTCAGTCATCCAGCTGCGAGAGGAGAAGCCGCACAACTCGGCAATGGCTTCTACGCTGAAGCTGGGCTCCGTCAAGAGCATACGTTTGGTTTCTTCGATACGCAAATCGGACAGCCACATACGAAAGGATGTGCCTCGCTCTTGAGACAGATATTGAGAGAGCAGACGTTTAGAAATGCCCATACGCTGGGCAACCGAAGCGGAGGTGAGGTTCTGGACATTGAAGCCACGATCTGACTGCCATCGCTCGATGGAGGCCTCCACCATCGCTATCTGCTCTGCCGTCAATGGATGCTTAACAAATTCCGAGGAAACCTCGACTGCTGAATCTTGCCTCTCCTCTGCAGCAGAGATGCTGGCATCGATCAACTCATCATCATCAATCACCTCTTTGACGGTCGTGACATTGGCACCCAACGAAACAAAACTCACAACGTAGAAGGTCAAAGCCAAAAAGACAAATATGCCTAAAAACACAATCGCACGCGTGGAAATAATACTGACCACCGTCAGCAAGCTGGTGGCATATAGCACAGTAGTACCCGTATTCATATAAAGATCATAGTCCTGAATATCGCCCGAGGTCTCATTCTCCACCTTGCGACGCACACGACGCAACTCGCCGTAGGGATGGAAAACAAAGAAGATGCGAGTCAGGGCATGCAGAGTCATCATAGTATAAAGAGCCCACGGCATATGCAGACTGCGGTAATAGAGATATCCTGACACAAAAACAATCATAATGAGCACCATGCTGGCGATGCCGATGATGCAGTATTGCCGCAGATAGCGAGTGCCGCTACCCATACGGATGGTGGAATAGACAATGAGGAAGGCAATCGGCGAGTAGAACAAAATATTGACAACGGCTCCGACATCAGCACCTTGGGCTCTGAAACCGAAAATCATCTGAAGCAAATAATGTATGGCAAAGAGCAGCATAGCCGAGAAAAGGAACCAGCGTGCCGTTTCATAACTGCGACAGATAGTCTTCACATGCACTCGGGACATGACCAGTACCAAAGCTAACATCAGGGTGACGGTGAAACATACAGCCTGAACAATCATTAACGTAGTGTTACCCATATAGTTCGTTTGTTTTTTTGATGCGACAAAACTTTCCAAAGATGCTTACATGCTTCTCAGAAAGGCTCTGCATTTAGGCGACCTCTATAAATTCACCATTATTTATTTTTAGAAACGAGACTGTAAACTAAACTTTCGACGTTTCTTGTGTGAAGTACAACAAAGGTAACAAAAAAAAAGGATTTATAGCGTTTGACCCAAATTGAAATAAGGAAAATCACATGCACTTCTAAATTGAAAGTACAATCCATTTGTAATAGTGGATGGGCAAACCAAATGAGAGAAGATGAAGTTGACGCGTTGGTGTTAGATGACGCCAAACTTATTAAGAGATGCGATAAGGCTTATTACGGCTAAAAGTACGAGAACTATACCTGTTATTTGATTGATTCGGTAGAGCCTTCTGAGGTTGATTCTGTTGCGAAACATATTTACGACATTCACCACGATGGTCCACCAAATGAATGCGCCGGTCATAATGAAGACGATTCCGCAGATGTTTTCAAGGAAGGTTGTCTCTTCTGTGACAAATGAAAGTTTGGCAAAAAGTCCGATGAAAAGGAATATCACGAGTGGGTTTGTGATGGTCAATCCAAAAGAGGTGAAGAAATCTTGCACGTAATTCTTGTTGGTCTTGTCGCTTTTCACTTGTTTTTCCAAATTTCTCGTCGGGTTGTCTCGGAACGTGTGGATTCCGAAAATGATGACGATGATGGATCCGATGATGGAGAGGATGAACTCGTGTTTTTCGATGAAATCGATGATTATGGACATACTAAATATGGCTACTATCGCATACACTAAATCAGAAAGGGATGCACCCATAGCCGTGGCTATGCCAGATGCCCTTCCTTTGTTCAGCGTGCGCTGTAGGCAAAGAACTGCAATCGGACCTACTGGGGCCGATGCAATTAATCCAATTAGTAAACCTTTTAGAAAAATCGATAACATAGTGCAAATATCGGCATTTTTCTTAAAAAATAATCAGTTTTCAATTGATTTTAGTGCATAAATAGGATTTATTAATAGTTGAGGCCATCTATAAATTCTCCGATCCCCTAATTTGCATTGGAAATTTTCTTGAAAATCATTGGTGTGCGGAGGTGGCAACCGAAAAAAAACTCCCATAGCGTTAGAACTATGGGAGTTTTGGAATGTTATAAAAATGAAAGTTATTCTACGGTAACTGACTTTGCCAAATTTCGAGGTTGATCCACGTCGCAACCCTTTACCACTGCGATGTGATAAGCCAGGAGTTGAAGAGGAACGGAGGCCAAAAGAGGTACGAGGCACTCTTCCGTCTTCGGAATTTGAATGCAGAAGTCGGCCATCTTCCTGACCACTTCGTCGCCTTCTGTGATGATGGCGATGACTTTGCCTTTGCGCGCCTTGATCTCTTGTATGTTGCTGACCACCTTTTCGTACATTCCAGCGTTGGTAGCGATGACTACGACAGGCATTTCAGCGTTGATGAGGGCGATCGGTCCATGCTTCATCTCGGCCGCAGGGTAGCCCTCTGCATGAATGTAAGAGATCTCCTTCAATTTCAAAGCCCCCTCCATGGCAACTGGGTAGTTGTAGCCACGACCCAAATAGATGAAGTTGCTCGCGTAGGTGAAGATGTGGGAGAATTTGCGTATCTCGTCATTCATCGTCAAGATCTGCTTGATCTTTTCAGGAATGGCCGTGAACTCTTTGAGGATGCTGAGGTATTTCTCTTCCTCGATCGTCTTCTTCTCTTTGGCGATGTTGAGGGCTAACATGAGTAACACCAGTACTTGCGCGGTGAACGCCTTTGTAGAGGCAACGCCGATCTCAGGGCCAACGTGGGTGTAGCAACCGCTGTCTGTTGCGCGGGCGATGGAAGAGCCGACTACGTTGCAGATACCGAAGATGAATGCACCGTTCTTCTTCGCCAATTCGATGGCGGCAAGTGTGTCGGCCGTCTCTCCAGATTGTGAGATGGCAATCACGATGTCGTCTTTGTTGATGACCGGCTTGCGGTAGCGGAACTCAGACGAGTATTCCACTTCTACAGGAATGCGGGCAAACTCTTCGATGGCGTACATGCCGATGAGGCCTGCGTGCCAAGAGGTACCGCAAGCGGTGATGATGATGCGCTTCGCATTGAGGAAGCGCTCTTTATGGTCGATGAAACCAGACAATGCAATGTTGTTGGCCCCTAAATTTACGCGGCCCCTCATGCAGTCTGCCAACGTGGTGGATTGTTCGAAGATCTCTTTCAACATGAAGTGGTCGTATGATCCCTTTTCAAGTTGGCTGAGGCTCAACTCCAATTGCTGGATTTGAGGCGTCTTTTCGATGTTTCCGATGGTCTTGATTTTGAGAGATTCGCCTCTCTTGATGATGGCTATCTCCTCGTCGTTCAGATAGACCACTTTGTTGGTATATTCGATGATTGGAGTGGCGTCGGAAGCGAGGAAGTATTCGTCGTCGCCGATGCCGACCACCAACGGACTGCTCTTGCGGGCGGCAATGATGGTGTCAGGATTGCCTTTCTCGATCACGGCAATAGCGTATGCACCCACTACTTGGTTGAGGGCGAGTTGGACAGCCGTGAATAAGTCTGTGTTATGGAGTTTCTTGATATATTCGATTAGTTGCACGAGAACTTCCGTGTCGGTGCTGCTTTGGAACGTGTAGCCATTCGTTTTTAATTGCTCTTTGAGGATGGCGTAGTTTTCGATGATGCCATTGTGGATGATGGCAAGTTCCTCAGACTGAGAGTAGTGGGGGTGTGCATTCTCGTTGTTGGGTTCTCCGTGGGTAGCCCAACGAGTATGTGCGATACCGATTTTCCCGCTGATATCTTTGCTATTGACGAAATTCTGTAAATCGGATACTTTTCCCTTCGTTTTGTACACGTTGAGGCTCTTCTCTCCATTGATGAGGGCAATACCTGCGCTGTCATATCCACGATATTCCAGTCTTTGCAAACCCTTAATCAGGATAGGGTAAGCATCCTTGTTTCCTATATAACCTACAATTCCACACATAGTATATTAAGAATTAGAGTAGTTCCTAAAAAATTGAATTTCCATTGTTGGGCCTATTTCGTAGAAACTGACTGTTGTTGATTTGTTTAGGGAATTCGAAATTTTGGGGATTTGTTAAACTCCCTTTATATTTTAATTTTGTTGTTGATTCGATCCATTGCCTCCTTGACTTGGTCGCGTTTGGCAAATCCGGTGAATCGTACGTACCCTTCGCCGCCCGGGCAGAATCCCAATCCCGGTGTGCAGACTACGTTATACTCGTAAAGCATTT
The DNA here is from genome assembly GCA_024401455.1 of Paludibacteraceae bacterium. Lineage (GTDB taxonomy): Bacteria > Bacteroidota > Bacteroidia > Bacteroidales > Paludibacteraceae > RGIG10190. The sequence goes on from JAKSLA010000058.1 coordinate 15,059, forward strand.
GCTCGAAAAATTTCCAAGAGGAGACCCCGTCAGGAGTTTTCACCCAGACATACGGCGAGTTGGTTCCGCCCCATACTTTGTAGCCGTGTTTGCTTAGCGTGTCTTTGATTAACTTGGCATTGCCCATGTAGTAGTCCACGAGTTCCTGTCTCTCTCTGAGGCCTTGAGGCGAATAGGCGGCTTCGGCGGCAAGGAGAGAGTTATAAGGCATTCCGTTGTATTTGGACGTGTGTCTTCGTTGCCATAGTTTTTGGATGGAAACTTGTTCCCCCATTTGCGTATAAGCGGAGACCTCGTTGGGAACGATGGTGTAAGAAAAGTTTGTGCCAGTATAACCCGTTGTCTTTGAAAGGGTTCTGATTTCTATGGCCACTTTCTTTGCCCCTTTGATTTCGTAAATGGAGTGGGGGACGTTGTCTTCTGTAATATAGTGTACGTGAGCCGCGTCGAAGATGATGAGGGCGTGGTTGTCAATTGCGTATTTCACCCATTTCTTTAGTTCGGTGCTGCTCATCGTGATGCCCATAGGATTGTTGGGGAGGTTCAAGTAAATGACGTCCAACTTCTCCTGAGGTATTTGAGGGACGAATCCGTTTTCCTGGTTACAAGGTATATAGACCAAGTTGCTCCAGCGTCCGTCGCTCATTCTTTCGCCAGCCCTTCCGTTCATTACGTTGGAGTAGATGTAGGCAGGGTAAGAGGGGTCTAAGATACCGATGATGTTATCTGTGCTGAGTATTTCGTTGAAGTCCTCCGCCGCGTTTTTTGCACTGTCGCTGAGGAACACCTCTGAAGCGGACAGTTTCACGCCTCGGGGCTCGAAGTCGCTTTTGAGGATACGGGTGACGAGTGACTTGTGTCGTTCTTCGGCGTTGAAATCACGTGTGCCTTCCAATTCGGTCGATTCGTCGAGCGAGTTACGGAGAGCGTTGCATACCTCGCCACGCAAGATGCAGGAAGTATCTCCGGCGTCAAGGTGGATCACCTTGGCGTTGCCTCTTGTCGCTTTGAGTATATTAATCTTCCTGGCAATCTCGGTGAAGAGATAGTTGTCGGGAAGCTTGAGATAATCTTCGTTAATTAGCGCCATCCTTATCTGGTTATGGTGAACAATTTGATTCCTTGTTTGTGGCCTATATATAAATAGGTAATGAGATGACTGTGAAGCCGAGGGTCGGTTTACTTTGTGTCTCTATTCGTGAGTGCGTCAAAAAAATCAATTTGACAGCAGAAATAGAGAAAGACCGTCCTTTTGTCACATTTCTTTCAAAAGCAGTTTCTCCCAACAACAAGAAAAATTTATACAAATATAAGTTTTAATGCATTTTTCTTGAATTTATATGCCATAAATATGGGAGTACTTTCCGTTGAAGTGTCAATTCGATATAAAAGTATATAAAATAAATCTATTTTGTTCTATGAAATGGCTAAAAATATATTGAATTGTTAAAAATAATGTTTTATATGTCGGTTTTGCGTGCAAAAATTTTTTTGTTTCGTTGGAAAAGTGTTATCTTTGTCATCGAATCAGGGGTAAAACCGATAAAAATGTATTTGGTTGAGCTTGATAACGTGACTTTTTGTAAGAAAAACGTTGTTTGGGTCTTAGTCCCTTGATTGTGATAGGAAAAGAATAAACAATAATTAAGAGAGTAATACAAATTTAAAAATTAAGTAACTATGGCAAGTGCAAGTGTAGAAGCTTTCATGGAGAAAGTTATCGCAAAGAACCCAGGTGAGGTTGTATTCCACCAAGCAGTTCGTGAGGTAGTTGAGTCTTTGATGCCATTCATCGAGGCTAACCCTAAGTATAAGGACGCAAAGATTCTTGAGAGAATGTGTGAGCCTGAAAGAGTAATCATCTTCCGTGTTCCTTGGATTGATGATAAGGGTGAGTACCAAATCAACCGCGGTTTCCGTGTACAAATGAACAGCGCAATCGGTCCTTACAAAGGTGGTATCCGTTTGCACCCTTCAGTAAACTTGGGTCTTTTGAAGTTCTTGGCATTCGAGCAAGTTTTGAAGAACTCTTTGACTACTCTTCCAATGGGTGGTGGTAAAGGTGGTTCTGACTTCGATCCTAAGGGTAAGTCAGACAATGAGGTTATGCGTTTCTGCCAAAGCTTCATGACTGAGTTGTTCCGTCACATTGGTGCTGACACTGACGTTCCTGCCGGTGATATCGGTACTGGTGCTCGTGAGGTTGGTTTCATGTTCGGTCAATACAAGAGATTGAAGAACGAGTGGACTGGTGTTTTGACTGGTAAGGGTCTTGAGTTCGGTGGATCTTTGATCCGTCCTGAGGCTACTGGTTACGGTACTACTTACTTCGCACAATATATGTTGGAGACTAAGGGTGACTCTTTGAAGGGTAAGACAGTCGCTATCTCTGGTTCTGGTAACGTTGCTCAATACGCTGTTGAGAAGTGTACTCAATTGGGTGCTAAGGTTCTTACAGTATCTGATTCTAACGGTACTATCTACGACGCAGACGGTATCGACGCAGCTAAGCTTGCATTCATCTTCGATTTGAAGAATGTAAAGCGTGGCCGTATCAAGGAGTACGCTGCTAAGTATCCATCAGCTAAGTACTACGAGAACGCTCGTCCTTGGCAAATCGCTGAGATCAAGACTCTTGACGTAGCTATGCCATGCGCAACTCAAAACGAGTTGGACGGTGACGATGCTAAGGCTCTACTTGCTAAGGGTGTTAAGGTTGTTGCTGAGGGTGCCAACATGCCTTCTACTATCGAGGCTGTTAACGCATTTATCGATGCTAAGATCCTTTACGCTCCAGGTAAGGCTTCTAACGCTGGTGGTGTTGCAACTTCAGGTTTGGAGATGTGCCAAAACTCTGGTCGTATCTCTTGGTCAGCTGAGGAGGTTGACAACAAGTTGAAGTGGATCATGAAGAACATCCACGACAACTGCGTTAAGTACGGTAAGGACGAGAAGACTGGTGTTGTTAACTACGTTAAGGGTGCAAACATCGCTGGTTTCGTTAAGGTTGCTAACGCTATGTTGGCTCAAGGTTTGGTATAATAAATCATTCCAATATAAAGAAAGTTCCCCGTTTTTTGCGGGGAACTTTTTTTAAATAACTTAATATACTGGTTTCTTCTTGACCTATTGTTGAATAGAAATTTATGTTTTTGTAAGATTCTTCTTTTAGGGGTCTTTTGTTTGTGGCTTAATTTCCTTCTTTTATATCTTTTCTTTTTCTTTTGTTGGGGAGATATTTGAAGGACCTCTGTTCGGACTTCGGTCTGTTCAGCTTGATTTGAATATAATTAAAATAAATATATAGACATGGATAAGATTAAAGTTGCCGTTGTTGGTTACGGTAATATCGGCCGTTATTCGGTAGAGGCTCTCTTGGCTTCTCCTGATATGGAGTTGGTGGGTGTTGTTCGTCGTGACGCATCTTCAAAGCCAGCTGAGTTGGCTGATGTTAAAGTGGTTTCTAATATTGATGAGTTGGGTAAGGTGGATGTTGCTATCCTTTGTACTCCAACAAGAAATATTCCAGAGGTTGCTAAGAGCATTGTCGCTAAGGGTATTTGTACTGTTGATAGCTTCGATATTCACGGTGAGGTTTGGAACTTGCGTCAAATGTTGGATGCTGAATGTAAGAAGAGCAATGCAGCTTCTATCATCTCTGCAGGTTGGGACCCAGGTACAGATTCAGTAGTTCGTACTCTTTTGATGGCTATGGCTCCAAAGGGATTGACTTATACAAACTTCGGTCCTGGTATGAGTATGGGCCACTCTGTAGTTGCTCGTGGCAAGAAGGGTGTTAAGAATGCTCTTTCTATGACGATCCCTAAGGGTCAAAGCATCCACAGCCGTATGGTTTATGTAGAGTTGGAGCCTGGTTTTACTGCTGAGCAAGTTTACAATGAATTGAAGGCTGACGATTATTTCGCACACGATGAGTTGCACGTTATCCCAGTTGATAGCGTTGACAACTGTAGAGATATGGGTCACGGCGTTTTGATCGAGCGTAAGGGTGTTTCTGGTAAGACTCAAAACCAGTTGTTCGAGTTCCGTATGCACATCAACAACCCTGCTCTTACTGCACAAGTTCTTGTTTCATGTGCGCGTGCAGTTCTTAAGCAACGTCCTGGTTGCTACACTTTGCCAGAAATCGCTCCTATGGATTTGTTGGCTGGTGACAGAGAAACTTTGGTTAAGAGTTTGGTATAGTAGTAGATGTTTACTTCTATCGAAAATAATAAAAGGACGGGTTGCTTGCAATCTGTCCTTTTTCGCTTGAAAAGGTTCTCTTGCTTGAATCTTTTGCTTTATCTTTTCTGTTTGTCGCTCATGGCGTTGGTGGCCGCTGATGATTGCATTAAGGAATCTACGAAGGAGTCTATGTTCGTTTCGGTGGGTGATATTCCGAAAAATCGTGTGGGACTGCTGTTGGGTACCTCTAAATACCTCTCTAATGGATCGCTGAATCATTATTGGAAGTATAGGATTGAGGCTGCTGTTGAATTATTTAAGGCGGGGAAGGTGGACTATATCATTGTGAGCGGAGATAATTCGAAGGATGATTACGATGAACCCACTAATATGAAGGCCGATTTGATGGAAGCGGGCGTGCCCGAAAATCGTATCGTATTGGACTATGCAGGTTTTCGAACCTTAGATTCTGTGGTCCGTTGTAAGGAGATATTTTCGCAAGACTCTTGCACGATTATTTCGCAGCGCTTCCATAATGAACGAGCCATTTACTTGGCACAACAAAATGGGATAGTAGCAATAGGTTATAATGCCAAGGATGTCAATGTCTTTTATGGCTTTAAGACAATGCTGAGAGAGAAATTGGCAAGGGTTAAGTTGTTCGTAGATTTAATGGTGGGCAAGAAACCAAAGTTTGGTGGCGAGAAAGTGAAGGTGGGGGAGTGATAGGAAATGGAGAAGGAAATCGGTTTGTTTGCTGTTCTTAATGGATATTTTCGTTTCCTTGCTTGCACATCTACAAATTTTTCTATAATTTTCCACTGATTATCGGTGAGATTTGTTGGGTAATTGTTCATTTTCTTTGTTTTTTGTCACTATAAAGA
>JAKSLA010000059.1 GCA_024401455.1 Paludibacteraceae bacterium
GGGCGCCCTTTTCTCCGCCGTTTTGCGGATTCCGAGGAGGGCACCCACAAGGGGCACCCGTACACCGGGTCCGGGGCGACGCCCATTCCCGAACGGACGCGGTGCCCGTGGGTTTGCGCGTATGGGCGGTGCCTTGTGCCCGCCCGTGCCTTGTGCCCGCCCCGGTGAACGATGCGCCGCCGTCGATGCCCTGCGTCCGCCCAATGAATATTGCTCCCCAAAAATCTTAATTCTTAATTATTTTTGTTTGACCTGTTTTCTTAACCTGTTGTCATTTAAAATACCTATATTTGCGTACTTAATCAAACCAAATCAGTATTGATATGAAAACACAAAGCATTAATTGGAAAGGATTGCTGTTGAAATTATTCCTTATGTTGATGCCTATCTCGGCGTATTCGGCAGAAAAGGAATTTACGGCTTATCTTTTCGCGTACTTTAAAGGCGAGGGATTGCCTCAAGGCGAACAAATTTATTTCTCGGTCAGCAGAGACGGCTTGCATTGGAAAGATGTTAATTCGGGAAATCCCGTTTTGGTGTCTTCTTTAGGAGAGAAAGGATTACGAGATCCTTTTATTATGCGTTCTGCTGATGGTTCAAAGTTTTATGTTATTGCCACTGACTTGAAAATTAATGGCAATAATGATTGGACGGCGGCTCAGACAACAGGAAGTAAATCGATCATGGTATGGGAATCAGGGGATTTGATAAATTGGTCGGAACAACGAATGTGTGAAGTGGCTCCAGAAGGTGCCGGTTGCACATGGGCTCCTGAAGCTGTGTATGATGAAGAGTCTGGCGAATATATCGTCTTTTGGTCGTCCAAAATCCCAGGGTCGAGAAATGTTCCTAATAACGATAATACTCATCGTGTTTACTATTGTACTACGAAAGATTTTAAGAAGTTTTCTCCCGCAAAGGTTTGGATAGAGTTGAAAAACCCTCGTGGTAATACAATTAGTGTGATTGATGCTACGGTTATTCAGGTAGGCAATATGTATTATCGATTTAAGAAAAATGAGGCAACTGAGGCACATAAGAATGGATTGCCAACTTCTGGTAAGTATATCATAATGGAGCGTGCTAACTCCTTGTTGGGGGAGTGGACGGAAGTCTCTTCTGCCATGAGCCAAATAGCATGGGTGGAAGGGCCTACGTGTTTTAAATTCAACGGTGAGGATAAATGGTGCCTCTTCCTTGATGATTTTGGTGGCAAGGGATATTATCCGCTGATTTCATCTGATCTGTCGTCGGGCATTTTCTCTCAACCAACAGATTTCTCATTGCCTTCTGTCATGCGCCACGGATCGGTAGTGAATCTTACAGAAGAGGAATATTGCAATTTGATGAGTAAGTATGAGCCTTCTTCTGTTAGTTCCATCCGTATCAATCCGGCTGCTAAACAGCAAACGATGGAAGGATGGGGTGTCTCTCTTTGTTGGTGGGCTAATATGTGTGGCAAATGGACAGATGACAAAATTGATGATTTGGTCGATATGCTGACTTCTCCGGATAAGTTGAATTACAATATATTCAGGTACAATATCGGTGGTGGAGATCATCCGTCCCATTATAATGGTCACATGTGTAATGGAAAAGGTAAACGCGCAGAAATGGAAGGTTTTAAGCCTACGGAATATTCTGATTATGATTGGAATGCTGATGCTCCTCAACGCAAAATAATGCTTAAGATTAAGGAGGCTCGTCCGGATGCCATCTTTGAGGCATTCTCCAATTCGGCTCCTTATTGGATGACGTATAGTGGATGTGCTGCGGGAAATGTTGACGGCGGTAAGGATAATCTCAAGCCAGAGTATTATGGTAAGTTTTCTGATTATCTGATTGATGTCTGCAAACATTATAAGGATAAGTATGGCATAGAGTTTAAGACGTTGGCTCCGTTTAATGAGCCGAATACTAATTATTGGCATTCGAACGGTGTGCAGGAAGGATGTCATTTTGATCCTGCCTCACAAGTTAAGTTGTTGCGGGTGCTTTATCCTAAATTGAAGGCTTCTGGATTGAATACGGTGCTCTCGGCTTCGGATGAGACGAGTGTTCCGCTTGCTATCGGTGAATTGAAACTGTTCAAAGAGGAAGGTGACATCTTGCCGATGTTAGGGCAGTATAATGTGCATACTTATGGAGGCGATGTGATGAATAAGGCAAACTTGAATGATTTAGTGAAAGAGTCGGGCCTTCCGTTTTGGATGTCGGAAACAGGTTCGGGAGGAACTGGTATTGCTGGTAATTTGGCTTTGTCTCAACGTATGTTTGACGACCTCAATTATCTCATTCCTCAGGCTTGGGTAGATTGGCAGTTTGTTGAAGAGGCGAATGACCAATGGTGTATGGTTCGAGGCAATTTCGCTGCTCAGACTTATGCTAAGGTGAAGAACTTTTATGTGCGTATGCAAGTGACTCGTTTCATTCGCCAAGGCTATTCGTTGTTGTCGGTCGGTCGCGATGATATGTTGGCAGCCATAAGTCCGAAAGACGATGAGTTGGTGGTTGTCATGCTCAACACGGGAAATGCAGAAAAGAATGTGCAGATAGACCTTTCTCTCCTAAAGTCTAAGGATTCTAAGGCTGCTCTTTATGTGACGAATGCTAATTTGGACTGTGCACGTCAGGCGGACCTTGATGTGGTTGACGACAAAATTGTTTACAGAATGGGGGCTCAGGAAATCTCGACCGTCGTCTTAGATATTGAGGCTGGCAAAGGTATAGAGAATTTTTCGGAAGATGTGCCTTATCTCTTTGTGCCTAAAGCAGGCGTTTCTGCGCTTTCTTTGAATGGCGGCGCGCTTCAACTCTCTTCGTTGTGTGTGGCTGATTCTATGCAGCGCTGGTATATAAAGGAGTTGTCCAATGGCAATTTTAATATATACACAATTTTCAATGGAAAGAGGTTGGCATTGACGGATGATGGATCGTATTATTTGGCTACGGCTGAATTGAAAGAGCAAAATGCAAGCCAACAATTCGTTATCCGATCTTTAGGGGATAATTGCTTTAAAGTGGTCTCGGCGTCTAATGAGAAATTATTGGATTTGGAGGGTGGTCATACGGCAGCGGGAACGAAAGTCGGTTTGTGGAAAGCCGGTATAACAAGCGAGAATGCTCATCGTGAGTGGAGAATTGTTTCCGCACCATTTTCTTCTGCTCCAAAATCAGAGAGTACATCTGCTGAATCAGCTATTGCAGGCATGTATCTTTATGCGACAGAGGGTAACGTCGTTTTGCTGAATCTGAACGCGACGACAGAAACCTATCGTGTTTATCGTGTGGATGGAGCTCTTGTCGCTTCGGGCCATGCTGCCGGAGAAGTGACGATGGTTCCGCTTCAAAAAGGTCTCTATATAGTTAATTTCGGAAAACTTTCGAAGAAGATAATGGTGCCGTAATGACATAAAAAGTCCAAAACATCATTAATCCTTCTTTTTCACTGGGATTTTTTTTAAGTTTGTATAAAAATGATATGTATATGGCCGATAAACCACTGATTTTTGTGACGAATGATGATGGCTACTTTGCCAAGGGCATCAATGAATTGGTAGGCGTGCTTTCTAAGTTTGCCAAGGTGATTGTGATGGCTCCTGACCAAAGTAGGTCGGGTTACTCCTGTGCCTTTACGGCGAAGGAACCTTTGCAAATTAAGAAATTGTCCGAACAGAATGATGTGACGGTCTATTCCACAACGGGAACTCCGACGGATTGTGCCAAATTGGCTTTTTTCAAGCTCTTTAGCAAGGAGAAACCTGATTTGGTGATCTCTGGTATTAACCATGGTTCCAATGCTTCGGTGAATGCCATTTATTCAGGCACGGTCGGCGCTGCTATCGAGGGGTGTGTGAATCAAGTGCCTTCTATTGCTTTTTCATTGTGTGAAATGGACAAGGATGCAGATTTCTCCTATTCCCTTCCTTGGGTGGAAAAGATTGTTCGTTATGTATTGGCCAATTCATTGCCTTTGGGCGTGTTTTTGAATGTCAATTTCCCAAGCGGAGAATTGAAGGGCTGCAAGGCCTGTCGCCAGGCAGATGCTTATTGGTGCCAGGAGTTCGATGTGATTAAGGATGAGGACGGGAATGAGGCTTATGCTTTGACGGGAACCTTTGTCAATCGGGAGCCGGGTGTTGAAGGTACAGATTTGTGGGCGTTGGATAATGGATATGCTTCTATTGTGCCGATCCTTTCTAATCGTACGGATATGACCTATTTAAATGTTTTAAATGATAAACTGGTTTAAATATTATTTTTATGAGTGATTACGATGCTTTGGGAGAACCTAAAAAGGGGTTTGACAATTTTGTGTTTGGATTCCTGCTTTCGGTATTGTTGCCCATTATAACACTTACCGTTTTCTTGCTTTTCAAGGGATCTTCTCTTTCTCTTGTGGAGCAAATAAAGGCAATTTTTGCGGATATGTATTTTATTCGTTATGTCACATTGGCGTTGATTCCTAACTTGGTGTTGTTCTTCTTCTTTTATAAGACCGAACGTTGGAAATCGTGTTATGGGTTAGCGGTTGCTACTTTGCTTTATTTGATCGTTTCAGTATTCCAATTGGCATGAAATATTTCATTGTTGCAGGTGAGGCGTCGGGCGATTTGCATGCATCCAATTTAATGGCCTCTCTGAAAAAGGAAGATGCTCAGGCTGAATTTTGTTTCTTGGGCGGAGATTTGATGCAGGCTCAGGGCGGGCGTATGGTGCGCCACTATAGGGATATGGCATTTATGGGCATAGTCTCTGTCGTGAAGAACCTTGACAAGGTCCTCAATAATTTGAAGGGATGTCAGCAGGAGTTGCTTGCATTCCGGCCTGATGTGGTGATTTTGGTGGATTACCCAAGCTTCAATTTGAAGATTGCAAAGTTCGTGAAAAATAAACTGAAGGGCATCCCCGTGTATTATTATATTTCTCCCAAATTGTGGGCTTGGAAGGAGTATCGTATCAAAGACATGAAGAAGTATGTTGATAGGGTCTATTCCATTTTGCCGTTTGAGGTGGAGTATTTCCGCAAGCATGATTTTGAGGTGGAGTATGTGGGAAATCCATGTGTCGATGCCGTAGAAAATCGGGCGCACAAAGGCGAGTCGTTCGCAGCGTTTGCGGCTCGTACGGGCGTGGAAGAGCGTCCTACGATAGCGTTGTTGGCGGGGAGCCGTCAACAGGAGATAAAGAGCTCCTTGCCGATTATGTTGGAGTCGGCTTCTTCCTTTAAGGATTATCAGTTGGTCATAGCCGGAGCCCCTTCCATGACTCAGGCGGATTATGAGCCTCTGCTTTCCAAATATTCGGCAAAAGTGGTGTTCGGCGAGACTTATGAATTATTGCAGCAGGCAGAGGTGGCTGCCGTCACTTCGGGTACGGCAACGTTGGAGACGGCCTTGCTTCGTACGCCTCAAGTGGTGATATACAAGATGTCTGGAGGAAAAATCCTACATCGCATTTTGGAGAAGATTATTCATGTCCCGTTTATATCGCTGGTCAATCTTATCGCTGGCAAAGGCGTGGTGAAGGAATTGATAATCGAAGAGGTTACGGTAGCGAATGTGAGGAAAGAATTGTCTCTCTTGTTCGATAGCACTGTTCGTGAACGAATGTTGCGAGAATACGATGAGTTAATCGCTTTGTTAGGAAAAGAGCCTGTTTCGGACAAGGCGGCCAAGGCAATTTATGCAAGGCTTATGGCTTGAATTCATAGTTGAAAAATAAAGAAGGCGGACAAACTCAATCGATTTGTCCGCCTTTGTTTCCTTTTGTTGGAGAAACTTCTTTCATGGACGGAAGTTCTCGTATTTTTGAATCATTGCTCTCCATTCGTCGGAGATAGGAATGCCCGTGTTAGTTTTGATGTCAAAACCGCACATCACTGTTCTGCAAGTGGATTTTATATGTCCGGTTTCTGTGTCTTGAAGCACTTGAATGACCTTTAGACTCTTATTGCCGATTTCGTAAATCTTTGTCTTAACGACAATTTTGTTTCCGCTGAATATCGGTTCGTAAAAATCGGTGTCGTAGTGGACAATGACAATGTCTGATGTGCCCCAGTTTATGATTTCACCTTTTACGGCTTCGAAGTATTTCACCTTTCCAAAGTCGAAATAGGTGAGTTGCACAGTATTGTTGACGTGCCCTAAAACGTCGATGTCGTTAAATCTTATCTGAATGTCCACAGAATGGTTGAATTCGATGTTGTCTAATTCCATTGTTGTTATAGAAATATGATGTCATTAATAACTTCTTTGCCTACTTCCTTGTTTAGCGATTGAGTCAGACTGGTGCGCGACATGCTCAGGTCGTGCTTTAGAACCGAGGAGTTGATTCCCACGAAAAGCTTGTGGTTGCTGACGTAAATCTTGGTGGTGTATTTTTTTATCGTTGAGCCGAGCATTTTGTACCAGGCATCGATGAGTTCCATCTCGTAGAGGTGATTGTCGATGTTGTTCTCTTTCAGTACTTCGTTGAGAATCTCTGCCAGTGACTGCGTATCTTGTCTTCTCATAATGATTCCATTTTTTCGCTGAGCGTAATGTTGCCGCCCTCTACGGTGTAGAGGTGGTATTCGCATCCTGTTGATTTGAGTATTTCAGATACGTGCTCTCGGTTGGTGTCTGATATGAATACTTGACCAAATCGGTTGTTCTTCAAGAGCAGGATGATCTGTTGTACTCGCCCTGCATCCAACTTGTCGAATATGTCGTCAAATAGCAGGATGGGTTTGGCTTTTACGATTCGTTTCAAGAAATCGAATTGTGCCAATTTTAGGGCGATCAGGAACGTCTTGTTTTGCCCCTGCGAGCCTATTTTTTTGATGGCTAACTCACCCATCTTCATGTCAAGGTCGTCTTTGTGGATGCCTCGCGAGGTGTGCCCTAAAATCATATCGCGCTGACGAACTTCTTTGAGCATCTCTTTAAGGTTAGGTCGCTCTTTGAGTTGTGAGTGGTATTCGAGTGATACGCTCTCTTTCTCTTGGGAAATGAAAGCGTGGAATTCATTGAAGAAGGGAACGAACTGATCGATGAATTCTGATCGTTTTTCGAAGATGTACTCTCCGTGTTGCGCCATTTGTTCTTCCCAGATGTCAAGTAGCGTCTCGTCAGCCACCTCTGCCTTGACGAGGGCATTTCTCTGCTGTAGCGCCTTGTTGTAGGCGAGGAGGGAGTTGAGGTAACGCTTGTCGTATTGGGAGATGAATCCGTCGATGAATTTGCGGCGCTCTTCGCTGCCCCCTAAGATGAGTTCCGAATCGTTGGGCGATACGATGACGAGAGGAATCAGGCCAATGTGGTCAGCCAATCGTTCGTACTCTTTTTTGTTGCGTTTGAACTGCTTTTTTTGCCTGCGCTTTAGGCCACAGTAAATTTCGTTTTCGACATCGCCTAAGTCGTAGAACCCGTTAATCACGAAAAAAGGTTCGTCGTGAGTGATGTTCTGTGTGTCGGTCGTGTTGGAGTGGCTTTTGCAGAACGAAAGGTAGTAAACCGAGTCCAGAAGATTGGTTTTTCCCTCTCCGTTGTTTCCTATAAAACAATTGATTTTAGGGGAGAAAGAAAGTTCTGCCTCCCGAATGTTTTTATAATTGATTATAGAGATACGTTTCAAATACATGTTGCAAATTTAGCAAGTTTTGGGCAGATTTGGGGCTTTGAAGTCAATTAATTGAAGAGGAACCCAATAAAAAAAGGGAAGCCTAAGCCTCCCTTTTGACCTGTGTTGAGATTGGGTTAACCCAAGTAATTCTTTACGTTCTTTTCGATACGTTCCGAAATGGAAGAAGTGTCAGCTTTGACAAACTTCTCGCCAACGATGTTCTCGTATAGTTCGATGTATCTGTCGGAGATTGATTTCACGATTTCGTCGGTCATTTCAGGAACTTTCTGACCCTCTTTGCCTTGGAAACCGTTCTCCATCAACCATTCGCGAACAAATTCCTTCGAAAGTTGTTTTTGAGCCTCGCCCTTTTTGAAACGCTCCTCGTAACCTTCTGAATAGAAGTAACGTGAAGAGTCTGGCGTGTGGATTTCGTCCATCAAGTAGATGGTGCCGTTTGCCTTACCGAATTCATATTTAGTATCGACGAGGATCAAACCTCTCTTGGCGGCGATTTCAGTTCCGCGTTGGAACAAGGCCAAGGTGTATTTCTCCAACATCTCGTAGTCTTCCTTCGAAACAAGGCCTTGAGCAAGGATCTCTTCCTTGGAAATGTCCTCGTCGTGTTTGCCGATTTCTGCTTTTGTTGTAGGAGTGATGATCGGAGTCTCGAACTTTTGGTTCTCTTTCATTCCGTCAGGAATCTTAACGCCGCAGATTTCGCGAACGCCGCTCTTGTAGGCTCTCCATGCGCTACCGCAAAGGTAACCACGAACGATCATCTCGACAGGGAAGCCTTCGCAACGGATACCTACAGTGACCATTGGGTCTGGAGTGGCCAATTTCCAGTTAGGACAGATGTCCTTTGTGTCGTCCAAGAATTTTGCGGCGATTTGGTTAAGCATTTGTCCTTTGTAAGGAATACCCTTAGGAAGGATGACGTCGAATGCCGAGATTCTGTCTGATGCCACCATGATGAGTTTGTCGCCTACGCTATACACATCGCGTACTTTACCGTGGTAAACGCCTGTTTGTCCAGGAAAGTTGTAATCCGTTTTTGTTAATGCTGATTCCATATCAATCAATTTTTTTTATGTCCTTTTTGTCGTAGAGTGGGTTGTCGCCCATTCGTTTTGCAAAAGTAGTGAAATTATTGATTTCTACTTTAGAAATGGTCAACTCTTATTTTTTTTGAGTGAAAAACTTTTCATATATGTCCAAGTGAATATTTCGTGGCGGCTTTCGTGTGAATATTCAAATCAAAACTTTACCTTTGCACGAATTAAAATCTGGAGAAGAAAGTATAGAAATACGAATGATAGAGAAAATTATCCTCATAGAAAACGCCGATCCTGTAATATTTTTCGGCATGAACAATTGCAATATTCAGACCATAAAGGATCTATTCCCTAAAATCAGAATCGTGGCGCGCGGCAATGCCATCAAGGCGATGGGCGACGAAGCGGAGATTGCTGTCTTTGACGAGGTGATAGGAAAGTTGGAAGAGTATTGCGCCAAATACAACAACTTGAAAGAGGAGGTGGTCGTTGACTTTATCAAAGGCAATACTCCTCAGCGTCAAGATGAGCGCGACCTAATTATATATGGTGTAAGTGGGCGACCTATTGTGGCGCGTACGCCTAATCAGCAGAAGTTTGTGCAGGCTTATGCGAAGAATGACATGATCTTCGCCATAGGGCCTGCGGGTTCAGGAAAGACCTATGTGGCGATTGCGTTGGCGGTGCGTGCGTTGAAGAACAAGGAGGTGCGTAAGATTATCCTTAGCCGTCCTGCAGTGGAGGCGGGGGAGAAGTTGGGCTTTTTGCCGGGCGACATGAAGGATAAGATCGATCCCTATTTGCAACCGCTATACGATGCTTTGCAGGATATGATTCCCGGTGCCAAGTTGAAAGAGTATATGGAGAATGGGACGATTCAAATCGCTCCGTTGGCTTTCATGCGTGGACGTACGTTGAACGACGCCTTCATCATATTGGACGAGGCTCAGAATACCACCGTGCAGCAGATAAAGATGTTCTTGACCCGTATGGGCATGAATAGTAAAATTGTTGTCACGGGAGATGCTTCGCAGATAGACCTGCCGCCGAGTGTCCGTTCGGGATTGATTGATGCGTTGGATGTCCTCCGTTCGGTCAAGGGCATTGCAAGGATCGAGTTCGACGCGCAGGACATCGTCCGTCATAAATTAGTGCAGCGCATAGTAGAGGCGTATGATTCACGCGATAAGAAGCGAAAGGAGATGAAGAAGGCGGAAATGGAGGCGGAAAAAAACAAGCCCTCCCAAGATTCGTAATCGTAAGATGCCATAATGTGGTTACGGTTCAGGCTTTCTTTCAGTCTCAATGTGTCCTTGATATATTAAAGGTTTGGTCTTCATAATCCACTCTCCCTAAATCTTTCTTGAACTTTGTCGTACAGTCTGAAGTTTTTCGGATCTGAGTAGATTTCCTTCATCTTGTCGATGCCGTAGTATTGTGCCATCTCTTTAATTTCATCAACATTCCCATACTCCAAAACCCTGCGTATTGCCCACTTCGCACATTTAGTCCAATCTATCTTGCTGAGGTCAACATCCCAAAATGTGGTCTTGGTGAGTTTAGACATGTCTGGAGTCATAGACAAATTCTTTGCCTTCTGTTCCTTGTAGATGTCATGCTTCGCTTGGATTATGTAGAAGAAGCCAGCTATGTCGATATTCAAACTCTGCTCCAAATCCATAGAGTTCTTAGGTGTAAATCTCCTTGCACCGCTTATCAAGTCATTCAATCGTTGTGGAATCAGATGCGCAGATGTTGCTACGTCAACCTTCTTTTTTTTCTGCTGACGTATGATTCTGTCAAGTATGGCTCCTGCTGGTACTGACGGTATGTTCGTATATGTTACATAATCTATCATGAAGTAAAAATATAGAAATCTAAACTTATAACCAAAATATGGTTATGGATTTTCTTCTTATGAATGTTTTTTTTGCAAATTCTTCGTATAAGGCGTTAACGTATTCGTTTCGTTAAGCCGCTAAAAGTCGATATGCCTACATCAAATTTACGCAAAATTGATGAAGTAGCAAAGCAATTTAAAAGATTGTTTGATACACTTTTTCTAATTAAATCGGCACGCTTGTCTAATTATTTTGATCCCCTAATTAAATTGATTCAGTCATGCTGTTCCTTCCGTCATTCATCCCTTGCTGATTTTCATTCTCGATCATCAGTCAAAAAAAAGAAAGAACTTTTTTTTATGAATATTCTAAATATATACAATTTGTTGTAGTTTGACCTGATTTTTTGTAAAAAATGCCCCCAAAGTTATCTTAAGTCAAAAAAAAGAAGTAGTTTTGCAGTTGATTTATGGTGATTAAATCTTTTAATGCATCCTTAACGCTTTATTTACTGAATGTTAGAATATGTTGAACAACATAAAGTGACATCGATTTTGTATAAGGATTAGTAATAGAGTAGATTTAGACATTTATTGCGGGTGAATAAATATTCATTTGCGTGTGCTGATGAAAAAAGGGAGTTGGAATGCCTAATAAAAATTGCCATTTGTCGTGAGAGTAAGTAAAAAAGAAAAAACGCTATAGATATCAATGGTAACATTAAAATTCGCTTTGAAAGAAAAGTTGAAGGCGGTGGCCTTCGCTCTACTAACATTGGTAATCACATCTATTTCTGCAGAAGCGCAGACCATCAAATCCAGTTCGGTTTCCGTTTGTGAGGGAGACCCTGTGCAATTGGATGTTACTGGCTTGACCAGTGCGAAATATCAGTGGTTTGTGAATGGCAAGAAATACAAGGTGACATTGATGCCTCATGTCAGTATTGAAAGTTCAGAGTTGGTGGACGACGTGATGAAAGTGGGCGTGGCTGCGTATCCGAGTACGTCTCCTGCTGTTACTTTGGATTTGACTGCTGCTGCCAATTGTAATTCGACAGTCTGTCATGAGTCTGCTACCGGAGAGTATATTTTTGGTTCTGATTTCGATTATAAGGATCCGAGCCTAAAATGTAGTCCTGTTGACCAAAACTGTTTGGTCCATCAATTTCCAGAAGGTGTGAAATTTAACAGTGGTGGTACTGTGGACGGCAATCAAGAGTTCAAGAACCTTTTTGGTGAGTTGCCATTTAATTTGAATGCTGGTGTGGAGAATAATTATTTGTTTCAAAATAATACACAGAAGTTCTCAATTAACTTTAATGATTGTCCATACTTCAAGGAAGGTCCATTCCGCTTATTTATTAGAGCGTATGCTAAGTCAAAGAGCGGCAAGACTTGTAATCCTGAATTCAGGGCTATCAAATTGAATGGTAAATATGGAGACCAGGCCAAGGAACAATATTTGACTGCTACGATTTACAAGGATAAAGGAAACCAAGAAGTATTTAATTATTATTTGAAAGGAAACTCTCAACCTATGTTTGATGCTGTTTTGCAAAATAAGGGACCTAACGCAGGAAAACCTTTTGCAGATAGTGTGCTTTATAGGTTTGATATAGAGGTGGGTGGATATTTCACTCGATTTAGTGGTGCCGATGCCACTATTGAGTTTGAGATGCAGCAAAGTGATTGTTTCAATTTGGCTATAGACTTCATCAGTTTTGAGTCTGAAAACGTTTGTGTTACTCCTCGTGTGGCTTGTGTAGGAAATAATGTGAATGTGACAACGGCAGGTTTTGCGTATGGTCACCAAATCACATGGGAGGTGTATAATGATTCAACGAAAAAGTGGGGACCTATTGATGGTATTATATATAAAGCAAAGGAGCAAACAAATCCATCTACTAACGAGCGTGTTAGTGTAAACGTCCAAGCGGAAATACCAATGGATACGGTGGGAGTTCAGAAGTATCGAGTCTCTTCTGTCTATGGTATGGATGGCAAAGATACGTTAAAAACGGAGGTTGAATTTACGCTTGTCGGAGAGGACTGCGCGAACAATGCGTGTGTCTCTGTTGATGGTCCTAATTTGAACTGTCTTTTGGATGGAGACCAGGAGATAGCGTTCAAGTTAAAGGACAAGGATATTCTCGACTATTATTCTGGTACGAAATATTACGAATGGGAGGTTTATGGACCTAATGGTGCGGGTTTGAACGGAGCCGGCGGTGGCGTTGATTGTAGAAGAGATTTTAATGATGTTAATCCGGAAGATGCAAGGTTTCATGGTGGTTATAAGAGTGATAGACCTAATGACGAAGGTATTAATGTCTTCTTTAATCCTTATTACCTTAATCTCTTCGGCGACTTTTCCGAGGATAATGATAATAAGCCTCATAAGGTGGTTGTGACGGCAAAGAACTCAGGAAAGGCCGAACTATGTAAGGTGGAGTATGAATTCCGAATTGTGCGCGACCCGAGAATGCGTAAGTTCAAAGTGACAGCTCCTAAACTTGCATCAACCACACTTTGTGCGGCCGATTTGGAGACGGCTATCGAATTGGAGGTGAAGGGAGGTCTGGCTTCTGGTGAGACAGTCATGCCCGATCCATATAATGGTTTCGGATATATATATACATGGGATGGTGCTACTAAAAAGACTAACGCTTGGGAGGCTACGTTGAATGTCGATAAGGTGAAGGCTTGTGCCGGCACGGATAAAAAGTACACGCCTACCGTCACGGTCAACAATTTGGGATGTAAGGCAGACTTCAAATTAGAGTTTGACATTACCTCTCCTGTTGCGCCAACGATAGATTGTCCGATAAAATCGGATGTTGTTTTGGAGTTGGGTCCAGGAATCACCAAAAGGGAGTTTAAACTTCCTGTCATAGATGCATCATCTTATACGGTGGCTTGTGGTTCTGCCACAGTTGAAGTGTTTGTCGATGGCAATCCAAAGGTGATGGGCAATACGGTTTCGTTGACGGCAGGAACTCACCCTGTAAAATATGTTGTGACGGACGGTTGTGGAAAAACAGCAGATTGTACCTTCAACGTTAAGGTCATCGCCGGTGTCCCTCCTACATTGGATTGTAGCAAGATTGAGAATATTACGAGATCTGTGGAGGCTTGTGCCGCCAATGAGATTATCCGTGTTCCCGATTTGTCTAAGGTTACATCAGAGGATAAGGTTACGGTAAGGTTTTATGGTTACAAGGAGACGAAGACGGATCCAGGGGTTGATTCGCTCAACTATACCCAAGGAACGATTCCTTATATCTATAATGTAGGTGACACCTATCTATTGTGGGCCTTCTCCGACTCGATGGGTAATACAGCCTATTGTTCGCAGAAAGTTATAGTGAATGATAATCGTCCATTTGAGGTAACTTGTAAGACATCATTGGATAAGAACGATACCATCAATGTTTGTGATGGAAAGACATGGGCAGAGATAAAGGCTGCAGATCCTGCATTTGTGGCAAAATTCCCTACTGCTTCCTATACACAATGTGGTACGGATGCCACTATTGAAATTCCTTCGAAACTTTCATTCAAGAAGGCAACCGAAGCGGTGTATGCTCCATTGAATGAAGAGACACTATTATATAATACGGTATATAATATTCGTTGGGAGTTTACGAAGAAGGGTGATAATATTGTCAATCAAACGCAATATTGTTACGCAAGTATTGTCTTGTTGGATAATGAGGCTCCAACGGTGGATTGCGAGAAATATGCTAATGCAACTGTATTGAAGAACTATAATCCAGCAGAGAAAGAAGGACCTGCTAAGTATATGGAGTATGCGTCGGGTAAGAAGAATACAACTCTTACAGGTGACAAAGCAGAGAAAGCTGGATTTGTATATACATTGGCAGGCAAGCTGTTTTATCCTACGGCTGCAGATATAGAAGATAATTGTACGAATCCAGAAGATGTTGTTGTTAGTGTAGTCATAGAAGATTCCAAAGGTGTTAAGAATACTATCACAAGTCAGGATGAGTTGGATCTTTTCCAATTTAAAACAGACAAAGGACAAGGAGAATATACAATTCACTTTACATTTACAGATGAAGCTGGAAATGTAGCCAAGTGTGAGCAAGAAATTTTGGTAGTCGAAAGTTTCAAACCTGTACCGGAATGTTTTGATAATGTGACTTTGGTGGCATCTGCTCCTGAAACATGTAATGCAACTTATGAATTTACAGAAACTCCACAAGCAAGAATGGACTATTGGGAGTATGTTAAAAATCAATGGGGGATGCCTCCTTTCTCATTAGATGGACCTGGCGGTTACAATTCGTTGGCTGGTACAGCAACTTCAAAGTATGTATCAATCTATCCATATAAATTAGTAAAATTGGATGGTCTCACTGAAGTGTTAGTAACCAAGAATAGCACACCAGAAGAAACTGTGCAAACAAGATTTATTAACAATGGATTTTGGGGAACTACGTGGTGGGATAACAATGCCAATCCAGATAAAAATAATAAAGTTTGTCTTGCTGATTTCACAGCCGACGACAAGGCGAAGATTCAATCTGCGTTCTCTAACTTGTCGATCGGCACGCATACTTTCCGTTGGTACTTCAAGAACAATGAGTTGAAGGAGGCTTATTGTGATTTTGTCGTGACGGTTGAAGATAAGACGGCGCCAGTTTTCGATTGTCCAGCCGATGCAACGGTTGAAACAAAGGCAGATGCCTCAGACTGTTCTGCTACTTTCGACATGAAGGTTTATCAACCTACGAATGTCAGAGATTGTTCTCCTGCTTCAGAGCGAACTTTTGAATACGAGATTAAAAAGGATATAACCGTGGTTCAGCCAAGAAAGGCATTCACTTATGGCTCTTCCCAAACGGAGACATTGGAAGTTGGAACCTATACGGTCACTTGGTATGTGACGGACAACAATAGTAATACGGATGATTGTTCTTTCACTTTGACGGTTGTTGATAAAACAAAACCGAAGATTACTTGTCCTTCCGACTTGACATTGAAGTCGTTGGCTGATTGTGCGGCATCTTACACAGTAGAAAAGAGTAAGTTCGAATTTAGCGATAATTGTACTGGTGTTGTCCTTTATACTTGGAGTTTGGATGGCGCTACTCCGACTACTATCCGTACAGAGGATCTCTCTGTCACGATACCAAATCTAACAGTAGGCGACCATACTGTGGTTTGGACTGTTGCGGATAGGGCTGCCAATACAGAAACTTGTACCCAAAACATTGTTGTGACGGATGATGCTGAATTCAAGGTTACTTGTCCTGCTTCGGATGATGTCTCCGTTCAGACTTGTGCTCCAAAGTTAACTTGGGCAGAGTTGAAGTCTCATTTGAATACATTGGATGCGTTGCCAACCAATACGACCTATTATGACTGTATGACAAAGACGACGGTTCCTTCTGTCGAAAAGATAGAGTATAAGGAAAGTTCGGCTTCTGGCTATAGTGAAGTGACGTCATCTACTCAGTTTGAAGAAAAGAAGACGTACGATTTGCTCTTTACTTATACGAAGAAGGGCGATCATATCGTACAGAAGATAGCTAAATGTTCGTTGTCTGTCTATGTGGGCGATACAACGCTTCCTATATTCAAATGTAGTGATATGCCATCTCTAATCGAGTTGAATGTTGTCACCAAATGTGATACTTCTTACGCGTTGATTCCACCAACTGCTGCAGTATCAGATGTCTGTACAACAGATAAGAACGATTTCAAGTGGTACTACACAATTGGTGATGGTGCAGAAAAACTATGGAACAATTCCGTTGAGAAGTTGAATGTCGGTTCGGCATACGAACTTACTTGGAAGGTTTCCGATAAGGATGGCAATTATGCTAAGAATATTTGTACGCAGACGATTCGTGTAAGAGATATGCGTGCTTTCGATTTGCAGTGTCCTTCAGATAATAATATAACATTCAACTGGTGTGATTATCAGTATTGGTACACTTCGGTGGCAGGAAAATATAGTGTGCGTGACTCATTGCTGTCAGACCCGAACCATTGGCCAAAGGCAAAAGCTACGGGCTGTAAAGATGGTGCAGCAACCACTACAATGCAGTTGGATTCTACTGTTTACTATTCTGATAATGCCGGAAAAACTTGGACATTAACGACGGATGATGCAAGGTTTGTGTATAATACTCAATATACATTGATGTGGGTGTATGCAACCCAATTGGCGGAATTTGTAAGCCCAGTCAAAGATTCATGTAAACTCAGCTTTATTATTAAGGATAACGAGAATCCGAAGGCAGATTGTAGCAAGATGAAGAATTATGATGTCTTCATCAAGTCGGGTGCTTGTGACACTACATTCATGTTGTCAGAACCAGAGGGTGTCTTCTTTGATAACTGTGGTATTGACCGCTACGGATTTAAATGGCAATTCAAAAACTCTTCGTCTTCAGAAGAGTTGGATTACACGGAGGATAATGCTACTTTGACATTCCAACCTGGCGTATATACAATCACATGGTGGGGACTCGATGCTGAGGGTAACCGATCTGTTCCTTGTGATCAAACAATCACTGTTCGCGACTCAGCCTTGTTAAAAACTGTTTGTCCAGAGACGGGCGACAAGATTTACGATATCGAGTCTTGCTCAACTCCATCAGGTCAGAATATCCTTGATTCTTTGAAGGCGGTTTCTTATAAGCCGAAAGCTGATTTCGATAGGAAATGTGGAACGGCAGTTTACCCTGCCATTACGGAAACTGTATATGCAAAAGCCGATGGTGCTGCAGATACGGAGTGGAAGTTGTTGACCTCTTTCCCTTCTATGGATTTGAAGGGCGTTTACGATATCCGTTGGGTCTTCACGGTGGCTCAAAATGAGTATGTAGCCAACTTGGCAGACACTTGTGAATTCAAGGTTCGCATCGGCGACGTGACGCCTCCGACATTCACTTGCCCGGCTGATGTGACGGTTCCGACAGCGGCAGATGCAGAGGATTGTAGCGCTACCTATGAGTTGGCGTTGAGTGCATTGGCACCTAACGACAAGTGCTCGGGCACTGCGTTGTCTAACTATAAGTTCGGTTACTTCATCGACGGAGTTACTGCAGATACGGTTTATGCTGCGTCAAGTGCTACGAAGTTCTCCATTTCGTTGAATGTACGCCCAACTGCTTATACGATTGCTTGGGTCGTAGCAGATAAGGCAGGAAACCGCACGGAGTGTGAAAACAATGTGACGATAATTGATAAGACAAAGCCGGTTATCACTTGTCCAGTCGATACGGCTATCAAATTGGTGACCGCCTGCGATTCTACTATTCAATTGATCGCTCCTATGGTAGAGGATAACTGTTCGGGTGCTATCTCCTTCACTTATAAAATCGATTCGGACGCTGCCAAAACGTATGCAAGTCCGGTTGCTTATAAGATCGGATTGGGTACGACGGTAGTTACATGGATTGCAACGGATGCCGCAGGAAACGTCTCTACCGAATGTAAGCGTAAATACACAGTTACCGACAATCAAGGACTCAACTTCGTCTGTCCAACCTTGGGCGATGTAGTCATAGACGATTGTGCAACGCTTACTTGGGCAGAGGTTAAGACAAGAATCCCTGGCAACCAAAAGCCGACAGCAACCTACTTGAACTGTGCTGAGGATAGGCAAGAGAGCATTGAGCCTGTCATTACTTATGTAGGATCAGACGCAGAAGTCAACGATGCCGATCCGTTTGATTTCAATACGAAATACAATCTTAACTACTTCTTCGAGAAGTCGGGTGAGAATATTGAAACAATATCAGAGAATTGTCCGGTGACAATTGTTGTGAAGGATACCAGTGCCCCAATTTTCAAATGTGAGGATGTGGCTGATGTCATCACGTTGGATGTGGTGAATGGTTGTGATTCACTCTATACGTTGATTGCTCCTAAGGCAGCCGTTACAGACGCTTGTACACCAAGCAAAGACGATTTCGTCTTCTCTTACGCTATCAATAATGGTGCGGAGAAGAGTTGGAGCGCATCGTCAAAAGAGACGTTCCAAGTTGGCAAGACCTATACGATTACATGGAGCGTTAAAGATAAGAATGACAATTCGGCTCGAAACACTTGTGACCAATCGGTTGTCGTAAACGATAAGCGCAAGATTGATTTGGATTGTCCTGCCATAAGCGACATCACTTTCAACTGGTGTGATATTGAAGGTGGTTATCAGTGGGAGAACAGCGCTGGCTTCAGCATCATGGATACGTTGTTGAGCAACGCTAACCATTGGCCTCACGCTTCTGCAAAGAAGTGCGTGGACGGAAGCCTCTCTTCTGAAGTTGTGAATTTGGATTCCACCATCTATCTATACGATGGAACAGCTTGGGCGGCATTGACGGCTACAACTAAGTTCGAGTATGGCCATGATTACAAGATTAAGTGGGAATACACAAAGGCTGGCGAGTATCTGACTGAGGTGAAAGCCGATTGTGAGGTTGTTTTCCGTATCAAGGATATCAAGAATCCTAAAGCGGATTGTTCGAAGATGAAGAACTACGACATCTTCATAAAGTCAACGCTATGCGACACGACCTTCTTGTTGCACGAGCCTGTTGGCGTATTCACCGACAACTGTGTAAATGAGGAGAACGGTCTCGTATGGAAATTCGACGATGGATCAACGCCAGAGGGCATTATCTATAACACAACCAATGCAAACTTGACGTTCAAACCTGGCAAATACACCATCACATGGTGGGCAGAAGACAAGGAGGGCTTGAAGTCTGGATCTTGTCCTCAAACAATTATCGTTCGTGACTCGGCATTGTTGAAGGTAACTTGTCCGGAGACGGACGACAAGATTTACGATATCGAGTCTTGCTCAACTCCATCAGGTCAGAATATTCTTGATTCTTTGAAGGCGGTTTCTTATAAGCCAAAAGCTGTTTTCGATAGAAAATGTGGAACGGCAGTTTACCCTGCCATTACGGAAACCGTATATGCGAAAGCCGATGACGCTGCTGCTACGGAGTGGAAGTTGTTGACCTCTTTCGCTTCTATGGATTTGAAGGGTGTTTACGATATCCGTTGGGTCTTCACTGTGGCTCAAAATGAGTATGTGGCCAACTTGGCAGATTCTTGTGAATTCAAGGTTCGCATCGGCGACGTGACTATCCCAGAGTTCACTTGCCCAACATTGAGCGAAGCAAGTACGGAGATTACATCAACCGACTGCATGGCCAAGATGGACATCAACTTGGGCGAC
>JAKSLA010000006.1 GCA_024401455.1 Paludibacteraceae bacterium
AGGTCTGATATACCGAGTAGCTGTATGTCGTCGTCTCCGTCACGTCGGTGTTCGGACCATCAATGACTGCCGTATTCTTACCAGCCAAGACAGTACCATCCAAACTCCATACGAAGCCATCCGCATATTTTTGGTTGCTCGGATCCTCAACTTTAGTTGCCGAGATAGCAACAGCATCTTCCCCCTTACAATAAGCAAGTTTGTTGCCCAAAACGCTTGGCACATCAACGCCAATAACCGTCACTGTGAAACTATTCTTATTGCTCTCAGGGAATGGAGCGACCGTGCTTGTCTGACTCACATAATAAGTATGCTTACCAGGCTTAGTCACATCTACGGTAGGCATTGGTCCCTTTTCTGCATTCTCATCCAAATACCAGTTCAATGTATATTCAACAGTTGGTGCATCAGGATCGCCTGGCGTAACTAACGACAATAAGTCAACCGCCGTACCGACACAAACGGTGGCAGATTCCACCTTTGGCAATGGAGAAGAGTTAACCGTGATAGTAACCTTCTCTGCTGCACCTGCACATCCGTCCGCGTTCAACTGACGAACATAGTAATAAACTTTCTTCTCTCTATCCAATGCAACAGAAGGCGTAGTTGTTGACCAACCCGATTGAGGTTCAGCACCAGCCTCTGTCGTTTCAACCCATTGCAAAGAATAGCCCACCGCATCCAAAGGATTTTTGGTGGCCGCTTCCGTAATTTCTACCGAAGAAGAAGGATTGATAACAAAATCCAAATTCTTTACAATTGGAGCCGCAGGTACTTTGTTTACCTCCACATCAACAGAAACGACGGCACTCTTACAATAGCCATCGGCCGTTGTAGAAACCGAATAGGTCGCATCCTCCCCTTCCAAAACATCGAAAGAAGTTCCTTCTTTTACTGGCGACCAAGTATATTCAGCAGAAGCAAAGTTAGAAGAAACCGTAACGGTTGTTTTTCCACAACTCTTTGTCGTGTCTATCTCAGGAAGAAGAGTTGGTTTTGCATAGAATGTGATATTTGAAGTATCCGAACAACCATCCGCATTCTCTGCTATATAATAATAAGTGCGAACTGCTGTACTACCCTCCAAATCAGCCAATGCTGGAGCAGGTTGTTTACAAGCCTCATCCACAAACCATGATATGGTATAGCCCGCTTCTTCTGGCAATGTTGGTATTGATATTGCTTCAGGAGAATTAGAAGCAGCACCTGCCACATTAGCACAGAAATCAGAAATTGTCTCTAAATCTACCACCGGTTGTTCTTTCACACGAACATCAGCCTCCTTAACTGGACTATCGCAATAACCTGTCACAGAGACAACCTTTGCGGTCAAAAGGCCGGCTTGCCCTGGCTCCAAAACTAATTGGGAAGCAGTCTCCGTCAATGCAGTTCCTGCCAATGTCCATGTAACAGGGGCCGTAGCAGGCACTACCGTAGCCGAGATTATCGTTTTTCCACAAAGCAATGTTGAATCCAATGTAACCGAAGCCGTCGGATTAGTCTTCATCGTATATTTTCTCTTGCCTACACATCCGTCGGCTGTATATCCGACGAAAGTATATACGACATCCTCATCCAATGTAAAGGTGTAATCTTTTTCGGTTTCATCAGAAGTGAGAGCCACAAGTTCGGCATCCGCAGCATCCAACCATTTCCAAGAGACAATGTCTGGATTCGTAACGCCCGGCAAAGTAACTTCAGCACCTATACATGCGGCATCTGAAAAATCAGCACCCATCTGAATGTCACCCACACGAGTGATTATGAATGGATCAGATGTAGAATAATCGCTACAATCATCACCCATCACCACGGCATTAGGATTAACCATGAAGTTATTCAAGGCCGACTCCGATCCTACAATAACACGGATCAAGATCTCCTTTTCTTCAGGGAACAGTTTGGTATCCACGTCGTAGAATGCCGCCTTCACCTTATCCAAATTAGACCATGAGGCACCACCATCTACACTGGCTTGATACAAAAACTGCATATTTCCACCGAAATAGTTTTCCAACAATTTACTGGTTGGCGCTTTCATCGTAATCAC
Organism: Paludibacteraceae bacterium; assembly: GCA_024401455.1. Lineage (GTDB taxonomy): Bacteria > Bacteroidota > Bacteroidia > Bacteroidales > Paludibacteraceae > RGIG10190. The sequence goes on from JAKSLA010000006.1 coordinate 2,051, forward strand.
AGCATCCGAACAGATGGTTGTATCTTGCGTAAAGTTCTCCAAATCAGAATAGATATTGATGGAAGGAGGCGCACAAGTCATAAACTTGATATCATCGATGATCAAGTCGTTACCTTTATCCCAATATTGACCATCGTTACATTTAGATCCGCAGTCTGCAACGACTTGAAGAATTACGGATGTCGCATCAGGGATGATCAAGTCTTCAATCTTCATCTGTACCCAGTTAGCACCGGATGCCACCACATTTTCCAATCGTCCGTAGGTCTTCGTCTTATCCTCGCTCAAAATATAAATGGACACCAACGGGTCATTACCTCCACTCAAATTGGCGATGTAAGTTTCAAACGTCAACTCCTTGTTGGCACAAAGTCCGTCAATCTTCGACTCAAAGATAGGGCCCTTATATCCAGCATTTCCATCGGACTGAGGTTTCTTGTTGACATTGATGAACAAAGCCGCACTATTGGCTGTACCCGTCAACGCCGAACTATGGTCTGCCACGACATTATTCATCCAAGTTGCCAATGTATTCGGGTCATCATTGTTGGTATAATAACCGTTTGGCGTAGGCACAAGCACCGCATAGGTACCATCGTTCACCTGTCCATTTTTTCCCATATCTGAATAAGAAGATGCCCCGCCACTTCCGTCATCATAATCATGCATAGGAATATTGAACGATGTATTTGTACGATAACTGAACGGTGCCTCTGATTCATTTCCGTCCTTATCGACATAAGTGTGGGCATCCTTAAAGTAACCGAAATCTTCGTAGAAGACCGTTTTACGGGAAGCAGGCATACCGTTCACCTCACAACAAGTAATCGGTTCCACCTCATACACATCCGTCACTATGCCATCCACCGTACAGCGGACGGAGCCCTTCTTCGTTATCTCCTTCAAGACATTCTTTTTCGTACCGATGGTTTCCCAGCCACCTCCTTCGTTCCACTCCCACTTGTAAGAAGCAGCGTTGTACTCCTTGTTGAGCGAGAAGAGCGTCTGCTCTCCCTCACAGACTTGAGGTCCTTGAGAAGAGGCGACAATCGGATTTATACAGCCGTTGACCTTAATGTCATAAATGGCAATGTAGTCGTAGTCATTGAAGTTATGACCTGTCTGAATGACAAAAGTAATGGACGTCTCGGCAGGCCCAAGTTCATACTCATACTCAAAAGAGACATCACCCTCACTATACGGAACCTTCAAATCGTCAAAACTGCCAGGCACACCAATCTGCAGATTCGGGCAGTTCCAATCCATATAACTATAGGTCGCACCACCATCGTATGAGACTCTGTGGTTTTTGTCATCCGGATCGGCATACAGTACCCCTAAATTACCAGAGACCTTCACCGTCGTACCTGGCTTTAAACTCGTTACAGTGAACGACACAAGAGGGGACAATTTTTCGCACTTCAAAGAAGTGACATACGCCGGCTTGTCTGCCATCGGGAATGTCTTCACCAATCGGGGCAATGAGTCCGTAATGGCATAAATAAACCGCGTGGAGTCCGGGTGGAATGCATGCAGCGAATCCGCCTGCGGAGGACCTGCCGTCAAGAAGTTTCCGTTCGGTCCATCCAAAGCCACATTGTTAATGGAATAAGCCAACTCGCTTTCATGCCCGACCGTCGGCTTAAAACTTGTGCCTCCCGCCAAATTCTTACAAGTCTGGGAATAGCCCAAGACCCCCACCGGCAGGAAAGCCGAAAGCAACAACCACCGTTGCCACCATCGTTCTGTAATACTACTTGTATTCATGGTTGTGTAAATAATAAAATCTAATCCAAGAAAGAGACTATATCCTTCCTAAATAGTATCAGTTAAAAAAAACAGACATACCCCTTTGGGCATATCTATAAATACCCTATTATATCTATACAAATATAGATTATTTATCGTAAAAATAAGAATTTTAGAAAAACAAGAACAAAAAAAGAGGAATATTTTGTTTTTTTCCTCTCTTTGGGGCTTACTGTCCTCCCCTTTTTATGGTTCATTTATCGTTGTGCATGTATTAGAAAAGCGGGAACAAGGCACACCAAAATTTTCAATGTGCCCTCCAATATAAAGTAGGGAATCGGGGGATTTTATAGCACCCTCCTACATTAAAACCGCTCTACTCCAACAAGACAGGGAAAGATGGGCCACTCTCCTTTCGATAGCGATTGACCGTTGTAACCACCAATGTATGTTCGCCTCGGCTGAGACGAGAGAAAACAGATAAATCCAACTGCGTTTCAGGCGTCACCGCCAAAATGTTGGCCGGATTGGTCATATCACCGATTTCTCGACCTTCAAAAGCATATACCACATAATAAGAGACGGCCTTTCCTCCCTCCTCTTTCACTGCACTCCACGACAATATTTCAGCATCAACATTTTTGTCTAAATTGACTTCCAATGGGGCTGTCGAAGCCTCAGCCAAGGAAGATGAGGCAGGAACCAACGCTGGATATTGGTAAAACTCTGTACGCAAACTATCCTTCAAACCTTGCGCATTTTTCAAAAAATAACGAGCGCTGTAATAGATTGCCCCTTTCACCTCATCACACTCACGATTGTAACGCATCTGACGCACCAACTCATTCGGGCGCTTCCAGGCATTCCCTTTATTGATTTCCAAGCCTGAAGCATATAGTCCGACATAGAGATTACGACCATAAGAATATTGGCTCCACCACGAAGCGAGCGTCTCATAATCTACATCCTTCTTGCCTATTTCCCAATAAAGTTGAGGAGCAACATAATCAATCCAACCCTCTTCCAACCAACGAAGTACATCGGCCGACAACTCATCATAGTTCGTACAACCAGCCTTCGTTTCCGATCCTCTGAAATCATCGTATGAATTACGCCAAACACCAAACGGACTTATTCCGAAATCCACCCAAGGCTTCAATGTTTTAATCTCTTTGTGAAGACGTTCCACAATCATATCCACATTGTTTCTTCTCCACGCTTTTCTATCATACACGCCCCTATTCTCGGCTTGGAATGTCTCCGTATCAGGAAAATCTTGACCGGCAACTTTATAGGGATAGAAATAGTCGTCAAAATGAATGGCATCCATATCGTAACGGCTGACCATATCACGAATGACAGCAACAAGATAGTCCATCGTCTCCTGTTTTCCCGGGTCGAAGAGACACTTGCCTCCATACATCTTAAAGAGTTCTGGACGTTTACGGTAAATATGGTTTTTCGCCAAATTCTTCGTACTTTCTCCATTCGTCACCCGATAAGGATTAATCCAAACATGTACCTCAATGCAACGCTTGTGGGCCTCCTCTATCACAAACGCCAACGGGTCATAGAATGGAGAAGGCGCCTTGCCCTGCTCGCCTGTCAAATAGGTGGACCACGGCTCTATATCCGACTGATAAAAAGCGTCAGACGAAGGACGCGCCTGAAAAAGAACGGCATTGATATTGTTTGCCTTCAACGAGTCCAACATCAACAGCATCTCCTGCTTTTGTTGTGCCGGATTATCTCGCTTCGACGGCCAATCAATATTGGCTACCGTCGCAATCCAAACCCCTCTGAACTCCGCCTTCGGAGCAGACAATACGGGGTGAGACAACAAAAAAGAAAACAATGCCAACGCACAAGCCGACCATCTTTTATAACAATTCATAATCTACTTTATTCAAATTTAAGAGTGCTCCTTTTGAGAGCGCCTAAATGTTAAACATCAGAAATCGGGGAATTTTAAAATCCCCATACTTTTCCTAAAAAAAGAATGCAACCGAACAACGCGTCCGAATATTTTTCCGGCCGCTACTCGTAAAGCCAATACTTCCTTGACTTCTCTCGAAACGCCTCTGCATCCTTACGCCAAAAAGCCTCAACATCTGAAAATTCATATCGGCTGACAAAGAGTTTACGCACTTTATCAGAACCACAGACATTATCAAATGATTTACAATTCTTCGGATTGACAAACGGATCTTTATCGGGATATAAACGATGCATCTCCTGCAAAACATAGAACTGGATCTCCGTCAAATTGACCTTGTCATATTCTAAGATATGCACTTGTACCCCATGATGCACCTTTCCGCTACCAAACGAATAAAATGGTTTATAAGTGATAGGACGGAATTTCACACCGGGCAAATTCAACGCATTGAGGTTCATCGCCAAAGAGTCGGCATTGGCCCACTCCGTAGCAAAGAGTTCAAACGGCAACGTGTACCCCACACCGATAGAAAGGGCATTCAACTCGCCCACAATGCCCGACATCGGATAAGCGACAGCCGAAGAGACCTGCGGAATATGCGGCGAAGTCAACACCCAAGGAAGTTTCGTATCCTCAAACTTCATATTGCGCGTCCACCCTTCCATCTTGACGACGGTCAACTTACAACGAGCGCCATTCATATTCTCCTCGTTGAGCATATTCGCCAACTCGCCCGACGTAAGTCCATAAATATAGGGTATGGCATATTGGCTCACAAAAGAGAAGAAACCCTTCTCCACCAATGGTCCTTCCACCTTCCATCCCCCCAACGGATTGGGACGATCTAGCACCACCACCTCTTTATTTTGTTCAGCCGCCGCTTGCATCAACAAGCCCAACGAACTGATGAACGTGTAGGAACGACATCCTACATCTTGAATGTCATAGACTATCACATCCACTCCCTTCAGCATCTCCACAGTAGGCTTTTTCGTCTTGCCATACATTGAATAAACAGGCAATCCCGTCTTTGCATCCTTCGTACTGGACACTTTCCCTCCGGCATACACATCCCCTCTCACACCGTGCTCAGGGGCATACAACGCTACCAAATTGACATTATTCGCAGCATAAAGCAAGTCAATTGTCGAAACCAACTGATTATCCACACCTGTCGGATTTGTCAGTAAACCCACTCGTTTCCCTTCCAAAATCTTAAAATCGGAACGCTTCAAAACCTCCAATCCCGTAAGCACTTCTGCGTGAAGATGACACGCTAACAATAGGGAAAAGAGAAACAATATAAATCGTTTTATCAGCATCATACGGAAATATTTTCTATGGGGCCTTCTATAAAATCCCCTGATTTTTGAATTTCACTTTGGAAGATTCTTTGAATGCACTCTTGAATCTTCAATCCACACCTCTCAAGAACCTCCTTTAACAAAGGTATGAAAAAGTCAACACTCTCGCAATTTGCGATAGACATATTTGCCCGAATCAGAAAGGACTCGTTCCTCCATCGGATAAAGGTTTCCCGTATTCCAATTCAATGCAGCGCAGGCGCCGCCCTCGGCACTAAAACTCCAATTGCACCAACTCACCATCTGTCCTCCGTCATTCTTTCCCGCAAGTATCTCCAACCATAAATCGGCCAAATCGGGACGGAAGTTCGTCCATCCACTCGCATCAGTGGTGCCCCACTCCGTGACAAAGACCGGCAATTCGGACAAGATGCAAGGCACCCCATCCAGCGGTTCGCCTTTCGCAAAGTAGTTCATAAAATTCACATCCCAAAATTTCACCGCCGTTTCGTCGTGACGACCGTCGTTGTGCGATGCCGCATAGAAATGGAAGGTGTAGAGAAGGTTATCATAAACACGGCCAGCGTCGTCGGTAGGCTCATTACCGATCACATCCTGCGTGCGTTGGCTCCAATGAGGAGTTCCACAGACCACCACCACATCCGAATCATTGGCCCGAATGATGCGCAACATATCTTCACAATAGGGTTTCAGATGCTCGCCCCACGTTACCCTCGGTTGAGAATATTCCGGCCATTTGCTGTTGCCATACTTCTCATTTTCATAATCTACGCCATTCGGTTCGTTACAGACTTCGTAAAGGACATGCTTCTGATTTTTGAATCGACGGGAACAATACATGAAAAAATCGGCGGCCAAATCGACACCCGATTCCGGACGATTTCTATATTTCGGATCTTGTGGATTTCCTGGCGACAACGTATGCCAATCAATCAAACAATAGATGCCGTTCTCGCCACACCATTTCACGACATCCTCCACATAGCGGCTCCTATGCGTAGGATTGTAGGCATAGCCGCCCTCCTCGTCCACATAGACGGCCAGACGAAAAACGTTAGCCTTCCAGTCTTCGCTCAACACCCGTATATTGGCCTGCGTAATATTCGCCACGCCAGCCCATTGCATACCGTGCGAACTCATACCTCTCAACTGGACAGGAACGCCATGTTCGCTACACAAGACGCGAACGCCCTTCTCATTGCGCCCCACCCGAAGTTTTCCCCACCTATCGACAAAAGACGATTGAGGATATTTCATTTTAGGAAGAGCCTCCACACAACAAGACTCTTCCGTCACTTTTCCATATAACATAACCACTATTCTTTGTGCTTCAAATCCACATCTCCATAAATCATCATCTGCTTCAAAATTCTTTTTTCCGATTTATATAAGGAGAATGAAGGATGAGCCGGGTCCAAATTCAGCGGATTAGGAAGAGACGCAGCCAACAAAGCCGCTTGCGAATTGGAAAGGCGACGTGCCGGCTTTCCATAATAGTGGACCGAAGCCGCATCCACGCCGTAGATGCCGTCGCCCAACTCCACGACATTGAGATAAACTTCCATAATCCGCTCTTTATTCCACAGCAACTCTATCAGTACGGTGAAATAGGCTTCCAACCCCTTGCGTATCCAAGTTCGGCTGGGCCACAAGAAGACATTCTTTGCCGTCTGCTGGGAAATGGTACTTGCCCCATAAACTTTCGCATGCTGCATATTTTGCTTGGCTGCTTTTTGGATTGCTTCAAAATCGAAGCCCCAATGAAACATAAAGTTTGCATCCTCGGCATATACAACGGCATTTATCATATTCTGATTGATCTCCGACAGAGGCACCCACGTACTCGTCATCTTCATCTCCTTGCCTTCGAGTTTCTGCTCAATGCAACGAATAAACATCAGGGGGGTATAATGAACAGGTACAAACCGATAGAGCAATACAACTAAAATGGTGGAAACGAAGAAAAAAATCACGATCCTTTTCAACCATTTACTTATAAATGAGAAAATCTGCTTGCCAGAAGCACCTCCCGACTTGCCATTGGCTTTCCCTTTTGACTTTTTTCCTTTCATATTTAATATAGAGGGCATTAAAATCCCACGATTTTCTAAATTCTACCATTGTAAGGAATCCTTGATTGTTTGTGTGCTTTTGATTTTTGTCGCATACCATAGGAATCCTCTATCTTTTTGCAAAGATACACGGAGGCATTTGAAAAACAAAAAAATTAGAATTCGTTGAACCTACCAATCCCTTAAAAGAGCCTAAAATGAGAAGGAAAAGAAAGAAATTTGACTTCTTTCGAAAAAAAATCAATTATCCAATCATTTTTTTTTCGATTTATTTTGTCAATTCAAAAAAAAGACGCACTTTTGTAACGCAAACAAAACAGGTAGATTTTTTCATAGTTAAGGTTTAGATTAAACTGGATAAAGGGACACTGGGAAGTGTCCCTTTATTTTTTTGAATGTGCGTGAATCCCGACTAACCTAATATTTCATGAAAAAAGGCAGCGACACAACGTCCCTGCCTTTATTCATGACTTACATGTCTTCACTTGTTTATTGGTTGCCCCAAACCTCTTCTGCTATTTCCCTCACCAATTTCAGTTTTGCCCATTGTTCTTCTTCCGTTAACTTGTTACCTATTTCGCAAGAGGCGAAACCGCACTGTGGACTAAGGTAGAGACGGTTAAGTGGTATATACTTTGCAGCCTCGTGGATGCGAGCTATAACCTCTGATTTCTCTTCAAGTTTTGGCGTCTTGGTTGTGATAAGGCCTATGACCACCTTCTTGTCGGCAGAGACCTTTTCTAACGGTGCAAAACCACCCGAACGAGCATCGTCATATTCCAAGAAGAGCGCATCCACATTCTCTCTTGCAAACACATAGTCAGCAACCGAGTCGTAAGGGCCGCTTGTGAAAAACGTAGAATGGTAATTGCCACGGCAAATGTGAGAAGTGACGGTAAGGTCAGACGGCTTGCCTTCGAGCGCCAAGTTGTTTACTTTTAGCAGTTGTGACTTTACGATATCGAGGTCTATGCCCAGAGCCTGGTATCTCTGTTTTGCTGCATCGCCGACGATAGCGCCCCACGTACAATCGTCGAGCTGAAGGTTACGGCAACCAGCTTCATAAAATTGCCTTATAACCTCTTGGTAGGCCGTTGCTATAGCTTGAATAAGCTCGTCGTTGGTAGGGTAAATCTTTCTGGTGGATGCAAAGTTTGCAGGAACAATGAATTGCTGGAACATTTGTGCAGGCGCCGGTATGGTGTATTTTGCAACCGTATTGTCGTCCTCGAACTGCTTCAAGAATTTGAAGTATTCAACAAAAGGATGTTTCACTGCTTTTATTGGTCCAACGAGATATGTATCTTCCAATGAAGCCAATTCACCATTGAACTGCACACCTCCACCCGTTTGCTTGTGGCCAACACCTTCAAATCCCCACATAAAGTCGAGATGCCAATAGGTTCTTCTGAACTCGCCATCTGTTATAATGTGGAAACCTAATGCTTTCTGTTTGTTGACGACGTTCACAATAGCATCGTTCACTATCTTATCATATTGTTCCTGATTTATTTTTCCCTCGTTAAAAGCCAATTTGGCATCTTTTAGCGCTTGTGGTCTGAGGAAACTACCCACGAAATCGTATCTCGCCGGTGATGTTATTTTCGTATTCGACATTGTTGTAATTCTGTTTAATAGTTAATGAAAATTCTTGGGCCCTTTAGATGCCATTTAAGAGGTTGCTTAAAATTTTCACGAAAGAATTCTTATTGGGCACCTTTATTCTACCATCAAACTATCCTAAAAAACGCTCATAAAATTCTCCTACAAATAATTAAGCAGCTCCTAACAGCCTCTTGTTTTTTCGAGTGCAAAACTAACACATTTCACACTAATGGAAAATACATCTACAAAAACGAGAAAATTATACCATTTTCCATTAACTTTACACCGAATAAAAGAAAATTAGTCCAACGACAAACGATTTTACAGAAAAACGCACATGGCTGAAATAGACAACACAGACAAACGCATTTTAATGGCATTGCAACAGAACGCCAAACTTACGACCAAAGAATTGGCTAACAAGGTCAACTTATCGGTTACTCCCGTGTTTGAACGCCAGAAAAGACTCGAAAAAGATGGATTCATTAAAAAGTATGTAGCCGTTCTCGACCCTGATAAAATCGGGTTGAACATGATTGTTTTCTGCAATGTAAAGCTAAAGCAACACTCGAAACAAAACGGTAAGGCCTTTGTTGATGCCATTAATAAGATGGACGAAGTAACCGAGTGCTACAACACTTCGGGCGACTATGACTTTATGATAAAAATATACGTTAAGGATATGAAGGATTACCAAAACTTCGTATTAAACAAGCTTGGAGAAATTGATGCCATTGGCAGTTTGCACAGCACTTTCATTATCGGAGAAATAAAGAACAGCCAAAGCCTACCTCTAATAAATATTTAGGCTTGCCTATATATCTTCACCATTAAAGAGTATTACGATTCTATATTGATCGTCTTATATTTGAGGTCGAATAGTATATAATCGCCTAAATATTTTATTTTCCATAGAAATCCAGCAAAAAGTTTGCACAAACAAAAAAAATGTTGCAACTTTGCAATGCAAACAAAATAGGTAGATTTTTCATAGTTAAGGTTTTAATTAACACGGTCCAAGGCTGTTGGGAAACAGCCTTGGATTTTTTTATGCATTCCTCCCCCCATAACCGAACAAGGCCCAAGAGTAGAAATCACGTTGCAAGTTCCGCTCCGAATATTGCATATTCTCACATCACGTTTTTTTCAAAAAAAGACGATAAAATGCCCAATTAAGCAATTTTTCGCGATTTTGTCGCTAAAATATTTGGTTATGTCGCAAAAACATCGCAACTTTGTAACGCAAACAAAATAGGTAGATTTTTTCATAGTTAAGGTTTAGATTTAGTAAAGGGGGACTGGGAAGTTCCCCTTTATTATTTTTCTGCGCGTCCACCCCCCCCAAAAAAAAAGAAGGCACAAACCAGGATAGGAACGATCGCAAATCATAGGAGCCTCATCCCAAAAACAAGGATATATAGAGAAAGAAAGGAGATTGAAAAACATCCCTACAGATTGCACACAACAAAAAAAAACACACATTTTCATAATTTCGTCGCAAAAACATTTGGTTATGTCGCAAAAACATCGCATCTTTGTAGCGCAAACAAAATAGGTAGATTTTTTCATAGTTAAGGTTTAGATTTAGTAAAGGGGGACTGGGAAGTTCCCCTTTATTATTTTGCCACACGCCAAAACAATCTTCTATAACAAATCTCACACAACTTACAGACAAAAAAAACGTTCTGTCCAGCAATCCAAGATTGCCAAACAGAACGAATATAATAATGAATGAGCAAATTTACACGTTAGTTAGCGAAAACGCGCTTGTCCAATACTCTTTTTGCCTTACCCTCGCTACGTTGAATACCTTGCGGCTCTACCAAAACGACTACTGGCTGGATACCCACTACACTTGTAATGCGTTGGGCCACACTCTTCGCCAAACTTGACATCTTAGCCTCGTCGCTCGGCACATAAAACTCAGGTTTCACCTCTACCTTCACTTCAAACGTATCCGTATTGTTCACACGGTCAACCGTAATAAAGAAGTGAGATTCAAGTTCCGGTATCTCACAAATGACAGATTCAATCTGCGTAGGGAAAACATTCACGCCGCGGATAATCAACATATCGTCGCAACGGCCCATAATCTTATCCATACGGACCAACGTACGGCCACAAGCACATTTTTCACGGTGCAAGCAAGTCAAGTCACGCGTGCGGAAACGAATCAACGGCATACCCTCCTTCGTCAGGGTCGTGAATACCAACTCACCCTTTTCACCGTCAGGCAACGGTTCGCCAGTCTCCGGATCGATGATTTCAGGATAGAAGAAGTCCTCGTTCAAGTGAGTACCACATTGATGTTCACATTCAAAGCCGACACCCGGACCGATAATCTCAGTCAATCCATAAATATCGTATGCCTTGATGCCCATCTTTTGCTCAATCTCCTTACGCATGGACTCCGTCCAAGGCTCTGCCCCGAAGATACCGACACGCAATTTGAACTCATCCCTCTTATAAGGAGAAGCCTGCATAGCCTCGGCCAAATACAACGCGTAAGATGGTGTACAAGCCAACGCCGTCGCACCCAAATCGTGCATCATCATGATTTGCTTCTGAGTGTTACCACTTGACATTGGAATGACAGTAGCACCTATGTTCTCGCCCGCGCCATGAGCACCCAAACCGCCTGTAAACAATCCGTATCCGTAAGAGACTTGAACCATATCGTTCTTATCCAAGCCGAAAGCCGAGAAGCAACGGGCGCCAGACTCTGCCCACGAAGCCAAGTCGTTCTTTGTCAATCCCACTACGATAGGCTTGCCCGTCGTACCAGAAGAAGCGTGGACGCGAACGATCTCAGACAATGGAGCCGACAACAATCCCCACGGATAGTAATCTCTCAAATCCTTCTTTGAAGAGAAAGGCAACTTGACGATGTCTTGAATACTATTGATGTCCGCAGGAGAGACACCAGCCTCTTGCATACGTTTGCGATAAGGCTCGCAGTTATTGTAAACTCGCTCAACTACATTCTTAAGACGCTCACCTTGGAGTTTTTGCATCTCCTCGCGGCTCATGCACTCCACTTCTTTGTTCCAAATCATCCTTAATTGTGTTTTTAATTATCGTATTGTGTTTTTCTATGGAAAGAAGCCCATAAAACCATCCATCTAAACATAAGGTTTAAGAGCCCATTCTATAAATCCTTCAATTTTCTGATTTCACATTTTGGGATTCCTTGAGAAATCGTGTTTCTCGCCTTGACGCCTGCCGTCATCTAAAAGATTTCGCAAAAACGGTGACTTGTGACTACCTTAGCACTACGTTAAACACCATCTTTCCAAACATCCATCGGCCGAACAAACGCCTCGAAATCCCAGCAAATCAATTTTAAGAAGTCCTTTTTAAGAAAATAGGGGCTTCCTATTCATACGAAATACAAATATATATTGATTTCTCATAAACGCAATTAATTGCCAACAAAAAGAATACACAACTCATATTTTTTCGCATAAAAGATTTTTCTTTCTCTTCCAAAACCTTTAATTTTGCAGACAATACATAGAATTTTCAAATAACAAAAGGAAATGGCGAAAATAAAAGGTGCTATCGTAGTGAACAAAGAGAGGTGTAAAGGTTGCCGTCTCTGCGTAGTAGCTTGTCCGGCAAAAGTAATTGCCATGTCAAAACAAGTAAACTCAAAAGGATACAATTATGCACAAATGGAGAACGTGGATGCTTGCGTCGGTTGCGCAAGTTGCGGTATCGTTTGTCCAGACGGTTGCATTTCGGTTTACAAGGTTAAGGTTGACTAACAACGGATGCTTTTTCATGGGATGCGAACTCCCTCGATGACGGTCTAACTTGCCGTCGCAAAACATTATCAGAAAATTATCATCAGACATGAGCGAAGAAATAAAATTAATGAAGGGTAATGAAGCCATTGCACACGCAGCCATCCGTTGCGGATGCGACGGTTACTTTGGCTACCCTATCACTCCACAATCAGAGGTTTTGGAAACCCTTATGGAGGTTGAACCTTGGAAGACAACAGGAATGAATGTACTCCAAGCAGAAAGTGAGATTGCCGCAATCAACATGGTCTATGGCGGTGCCGGAACAGGAAAGAAGGTCATGACTTCCTCTTCAAGTCCGGGCGTCAGCCTTAAGCAAGAGGGAATTTCATACCTCGCCGGAGCAGAACTCCCTGCCCTCATCGTTAACGTAATGCGTGGCGGTCCTGGTTTGGGAACTATCCAACCAAGCCAAGCAGACTACTTTCAAACCGTAAAGGGTGGCGGTCACGGAGACTACAGACTTATCGCCTTGGCTCCTGCCTCTGTTCAAGAGATGGCTGATTTCGTAGGTCTTGGCTTTGACCTCGCCTTCAAATACAGAAACCCTGCTATCATTTTGGCGGACGGTGTTATCGGCCAAATGATGGAGAAGGTCGTTCTTCCTCCTTTCCAACCAAGAAGAACAGACGAGGAAATCGAGCAACAATGTCCTTGGGCTGCCGTAGGTAAGAAGAAGAACAGAGAGCGCAATGTCATCACTTCTCTCGAATTGGACCCTGCCGTAATGGAAGAGCGTAACAACCTCTTGCAGGCCAAGTACAAGAAGATCGAGGAGAACGAGGTTCGCTACGAAGAGTTCATGACAGAAGACGCAGAATACTTGTTCGTTGCATTCGGCTCATCCGCACGTATTTGTCAAAAGGCTGTTGAGTTGGCACGCGCACAAGGCATCAAGGTCGGACTCCTCCGCCCTATTACTTTGTGGCCTTTCCCAACAAAGGCTATCGCCAAGTTGGCCGACCAAGTAAAAGCCATGTTGAGCGTCGAGTTGAACGCCGGACAGATGGTGGAAGACATCAGACTTGCTGTCAACGGCAAGGTAAAGGTTGAGCACTTCGGCCGTTTGGGTGGTATCGTTTACACTCCAGACGAAATTATCGAAGCCATGAAGGCAAAAATCATGTAATTCGGAGATTTAAAAACAGAAGAAAATGACAATTGAAGATATAATCAAACCAGAGAATCTGGTATATGCGAAGCCGGAGATCATGAACGACCGTCCGATGCACTACTGCCCTGGCTGTAGCCACGGTGTAGTCCACAAGCTTATCGCAGAGGTTTTGGAAGAGATGGACGTGGTTGAAGACACTATCGGTATCACTCCTGTTGGATGTGCCGTATTCGCCTACAACTACCTTGACATCGACTGGGAAGAGGCTGCTCACGGACGTGCGCCTGCCATGGCTGTTGCCATCAAGCGTTTGCGCCCTAACAAGTTGGTCTTCACATACCAAGGTGACGGCGACCTTGCTGCCATCGGTACGGCTGAAACCATCCACTCTTGTAACCGTGGCGACAGCATCACCATCATCTTCATCAACAACGGTATCTATGGTATGACCGGCGGACAAATGGCCCCTACCACATTGGAAGGAATGAAAACCGCCACCTGCCCTTACGGTAGAAATACGAAGTTGAACGGTTACCCATTGAAGATTACAAACCTTTTGAAGGAACTCGACGGAACATGCTACGTCACAAGACAAAGCGTGCATACAGCAGCCGCCGTAAGAAAGGCAAAGAAGGCCATCCGCAAAGCTTTCGAAAACAACTTGAATCAAAAGGGTGTCTCTGTTGTTGAAATCGTTTCAACTTGTAACTCAGGTTGGAAACTTTCTCCAGAGAAGGCCAACCAATGGATGGAGGAAAACATGTTCCCTGCTTACCCATTGGGCGACTTGAAGGACACAACAGGCGACTCAACTAAGTAAATGAAAGTTTAGGGACTTCTTGCTTTTGCAGGGATTTTGAAGAATTTGTCAGCAAAAAAAATCAAAAGCACGCAAAAGATTTTCAAGAAATCTCTAAATTTTAAATTAGCAAATCGGGGAATTTTAGAAGGCCCCTTAATCGAAACAAGGAAGAAAATGACAGAAGAAATAATCATAGCAGGATTTGGTGGACAAGGAGTTTTGTCCATGGGTAAGATTCTCGCCTACTCAGGTCTTATGCAAGACAAGGAGGTATCTTGGATGCCAGCCTACGGTCCTGAGCAAAGAGGTGGTACTGCCAATGTAACAGTCATCCTTAGCGACGAGCGCATCAGCTCTCCTATCTTGAACTCATACGACACGGCCATCATCCTCAACCAACAGTCTCTTGACAAATTCGAGAAGACGATTAAGCCTGGCGGCACCTTGATCTATGATCCATACGGAATCACAAAGGAGCCAACAAGAACAGACATCAACATCTATCGCATCAATGCAATGGACACTGCCATCGAGATGAACGCAACAAAATCATTCAACATGATCATCTTGGGTGGTCTTTTGAAGATTCGTCCAATCGTTGAAATCGAGAACGTGTTGAAGGGCTTGAAAAAGACGCTTCCAGAAAGACACCACCACCTCATTCCTATGAACGAGGCAGCCTTGAAGAAGGGCATGGAAATCATCAAGAAATAAGCATTCCATAATAAGTAGGACGGAGAGCAAGGGCATTAGTCATTAATTCCTTGCTCTCCTTTTTTTTACCATCTAAATCCTTGAAAAACTAACTTTTTTTTCGTTTTTTTAAACACTAAATTCAAAACAAATAAACTACATTTGTATATTGCAAATAAAGGGGACGACTACTCTCCCCTTGTTTAAAAAAATGTAAAAATAAAGAAAGTGTACGACAGCGTAGTTATTATACCGACATACAACGAGAAAGAAAACATCGAAAGCATAACAAGAGCCGTTTTCTCGTTGGAAAAGGAGTTTGACATCCTAGTCATCGACGACGGTTCTCCCGACGGCACCGCAGCCATCGTAAAAGGAATGCAAAACGAATTTCCAGACCGTTTGCACATCATTGAACGTCAAGGCAAACTCGGACTGGGGACTGCTTATATCACAGGATTTAAATGGGCGTTGGAGAACAACTACCAATACATCTTTGAGATGGACGCAGACTTCTCCCACAATCCGAACGATTTGATCAAATTGCACAAGGCATGTTCTGAAGAAGGCGCTGATCTTGCCATCGGTTCCCGCTACATAACAGGTGTCAATGTCGTCAATTGGCCTATCGGACGCGTACTCATGTCTTATTTCGCATCTAAGTACGTCCGCATAATCACAGGCATGAAGGTGGCCGACACGACAGCCGGATTCAAATGCTACCGCCGAGAAGTGCTGGAGACAATCGGTTTGGACGAAATCAAGTTCAAGGGCTACGCTTTTCAGAGCGAAATGAAATTCACCACCTACAAATGTGGATTCACCATCAAGGAAGTCCCTATCATATTCGTAAACAGAGTATTAGGCGTTTCGAAGATGAACGGCGGCATTTTTGGCGAGGCTGTTTTCGGCGTCATCCGACTAAAATTACGCAGCCTTTTCAAGAAATACCCTCAAAAGAAAAAATAAGCAGGAGCATTCGGCTTGTTGATTTTTTATTGATAAAAAAATCGGACATTTTATATGAAATGTTAATTATATTTCTTAAACTTGTGATAAACATTACACAAATAGTAAAATGAGTACAATACTTATCCATAACGCCAAAATCATTAACGAGGGTAACTCCTTCAAGGGTTCCCTATTGATTGAGGGTGACAAGATTTCAAAAATCTTCAAAGACGAAGTTCCAGAAAACGTACTAAAAAATGCTGAAGTTATCGATGCTGACGGCAAATGGGCTATTCCTGGAGTAATCGACACACACGTTCACTTCCGTGAGCCGGGTGCGACACAAAAGGCAGATTTTCAAACAGAATCCCGCGCAGCCGTTGCAGGCGGTGTGACTTCCATCATGGACATGCCCAACAACACGCCACAAACCACTACAATGGAAGAGTGGAACAAGAAGGCAGAGATAGCCGCACAAAAGTGCCTTACCAACTACTCCTTCTATTTGGGCGCTACAGACAACAACTTGGAGGAAATCAAGAAGGTCGATCCTAAGAAGGTCTGCGGTATCAAACTTTTCTTGGGTGCTTCAACCGGAAACATGCAAATCACCAACGAGGAGACTATCAAGCAAGTTTTCAAGGAGTCTCCTATCCTATTGGCAGTTCACTGCGAGGACAACGCTATGATTCAAGCAAACGTTGAAAAATACAAGGCTGAATTTGGCGAGAATCCAATTCCAATTTCTCACCACGCTTTGATCCGCAACTCTGATGCCTGCTACAAAGCAACTTCCAACGCCATCGACTTGGCAGTAAGATACGGCACCCGCTTACACGTGCTCCACTTGACAACGAAGAAAGAGTTGGCTCTTTTCTCCAACAAGCCATTGGCAGAGAAGAAGATCACCGCTGAGACTTGCGTCAACTATCTATGGTTCGATGACCAAGATTACGAACGTCTCGGAGCAAAAATCAAATGCAACCCTTCTATCAAGAAGGAGAAAAGCCGCGACAACTTGTTAAAGGCCGTTGATAGCGGTTACATTGACACGGTTGCCACAGACCACGCTCCTCACCTTCTTTCTGACAAGGAGGGCGACTGTCTGCACGCAGCCTCTGGCTGTCCTTCCATCCAACACGCACTGCCAATGATGTTGGAACTTGCCAAGAAAGGAAACTTCTCAAGAGAGCAAGTGGTAGAAAAGATGTGCCACAACCCAGCGAAGTTGTTCGACATCGAAAAACGAGGCTTCATCAGAAAGGGCTACTATGCCGACATCGTATTGATTGAGCCAAACTCTCCTTACAAGGTAGAACAAAAGGACTTGCTATACAAGTGCGGCTGGTCTCCAATCGAAGAGACATCGCTCTCTTACAAAGTAACTCATACTTTCGTGAACGGCAAGTTGGTTTATAATGAAGGCCAAATCAATGATTCGGAGAAAGGCAAGATGTTGAGTTTCGCAAGATAACAGACAGGCAAAATACAATTGAGAGAGGATGTGATATTAAAACACATCCTCTTTTTTATTTGGCTTTATTGTATTTGGTTAATTCATCAAAGGGAATTCAATGCCCCAAAGAATCACAAATTCCACCCACACCTATAATGATAGAATCATCAACAAAGAGTCATCTAATACATTTTCTTTAAACATAAAACAACCTCGACAATCCTCCACCTCATTTTTATTCGCAGAACATCAATGGTTTTATTTGCAAAAACGATTATAATTTTTAAAATTTGCAGAAAGAAAAAAACACAGATTACGCCATGAAAATTACATTCAATGAACTACGACAAATAAAGGATAGTCTCCCAGACGGCAGTATGCACAAGATTGCCGAAGCACTTGGAATTTCAGTAGAAACGGTTCGCAACTATTTCGGTGGTCACAACTTTAAAGACGGGGCTTGTTGTGGAATCCATGTAGAACCCGGACCGGAAGGCGGTCTAATAGAAATAGACGACCCAGCCATTTTCAACATGGCTATCGATATTTTAAGAGAGTACCATTCTGATGTAGAATAAAAGGCCATACTTCTCTATTCTCCAGAAAATCGAACGGAAAAAAAACGATTGATTCTTTCTATTAGATAGAGAAATTGTATATCTTTGCCGACGCAAAGAGCCCAAGTGGTGAAATGGTAGACACGCTGGCTTCAGGTGCCAGTGGTCGCAAGGCTGTGCAGGTTCGAGTCCTGTCTTGGGCACAAAAAAAGCATTTCTTAATCAACCGATTAAGGAATGCTTTTTTGTTTGTAAAATTCACCCGCTTATGATTTGACAATTTTCCCGAATCATCGAATGCACTATTTTCCTGAAACCGCACGAACAGACTGACCGTAGCGACGACTGAAGTTGTCCCAGTCGATATTGTCCGAGCCGTCAAGTATGTAGGCAATGGCGTTAGTGTCCGTGGATAGATTTGACGACCAATAGAAGCCGTAACCGCCCATACGGTAGAGATGTCCATTACGATGATACCCTGCAGCGGGAAGGAAGATGGTGTTGCCATTGGTCTTGCTGGTGCCGATTCGTCCTGCCACGCCTGTGCCATTGTAATCTTTCGTCCATTCCCAATCGCAACCTTCTCTCAACTCATCCTGTTCCTCCCTTGTCGGCATTCTCCATGCACTACCCCAGTTTGCTGTCGCAGCGTCGTCTTCGGGGAGAAGGGTGGTCAGACTGTCAACTGTGCCATAGTAACTTTCGGTGCAATACTTCATCATAAAAGCTTCATCACCCTTACGCCACTTGTATGTTGCCCATGAAACCTTCCTACAAACCAACAGGAGCGTGAAGTTCCTTCATTTTTTCCGCCCAAAGTCTGGCGGCACACTCCACCATACGCGGACAAGGGCGTTTGGCATAATAAGCAGCCGTGCGTTCTTCCGGAAGATGCGTAATTTGTTTCTCCTTCAGTTGGCCTAAAAGATCAGCACATTTTAACGAGCCGTTTTGCTCCTTGAATTTCGCCGCCAACTCTTGAACGACTTGGTAATTACGAGCCTTTGCCGCTGAATCCTTTGGATCAGTCATGCCCAACTCCAAGCCTGCCAATAAAAACATACCACAAGCTGCCCCACAAGTCTCTCGCATCCGGCCAATACCTCCACCAAACGAAGCCGACATTCGCAACGCCTGTTCTTCCGTAAACCCATACATATCGGCAAAGGCAGCCACCACCGACTGTGAACAATTAAATCCGCTATTGAACAACTCAACAGCGCGCTCTATTCTCTTCTCATAATCCATAATTCTTATCATTTATTGCCGAAACGGTGAAACTGACGACCTTTCTCAACATATAATGGGTGCGCCTTCAACCACTTCAAGAAATCTTCGTATTTTTCTCTTTTTTTACTCAACCACACATCAAACTCATGCGGACTACCATAACGCATCAGCCAATAGTTGTAGCACTCGAAATAGCCCTTTTTCATCAAATCTTTATGCCAATCGAACAATAGGCATGGATGCGAAATGTGATAGTTCTCCTTGGTATAAACATCTATGAACCGACTGCGGATATCATGGAGCGAAGCCAATGTGATGGAGCCGCCCAAAGGCACGGAAGCCTCCAAACAAGGCTCGTAAATCATCGTCAACGGCAACCATTCCGTCTTGTGTTCATTAGGATAGGTCAATGAATTACGGCAAAACTGGACGGTAACCAATGTATCGCCATGGAATTTGATACAATTTTTATACGTATCAAACAGCAACTGACTTATCTCTTTCGAACGTGCCGTATTCTCTTCAAGATTCAAGAAAATCTCTCCATAAAGCATACCCCACATCTCCTCCGTAGAGTTGCAAAAGAGTTTCGAAAGCCAATAGTAGTTCATCGGATAAGAAGGATCGGCCATGACGCCCTTTTCATAATAATGTAGAGCCCGGACCAAGTTGAGTTGGTTGACATCGCCCATCGCTTGATATAGACGACCCGAATTAGGGAAACGCTCCAACCCTTCCGACAAAGCCTTCTCTGCCTCTTCCTGCATGCCTAAAAGGAAATAAGTGCTGCCTAACATGACATAACAGTAGTCGGTCACATCCGACTTTTTACAAGCCATCTTATAAAAAGGGATAGCATGAACATAATCCTTCTCTAACACATGCGTATATGCTATTTCATAGGCATAAAGGTAGGATGCTGTGTCTAAAGAAAAGGCAGAATAGAGCAAAGAGCGTGCCTTCTGATAATCGTGCTTCTCAATATAGGGCAACGCCTCCTTGGCATATTTGCGGGCTTCCACCTTTAATTTTTTAGCCGAGGGTTGCGCAGACAAAGAGAAAATTCCGACCCAAAGAAGAAATATGGAAATATAAAATCGCATTGTAATTTAAGTCAAATCTGGTTCAAAAAAACAAAATAAAAAAGCCGGATTCCGAAGAACCCGGCCCACATATTTCAACCCCGATTAATCACTAATACATCTTACGATTCCACGTTCAGAAGCTCTTACGAAATCTACGATTGTAGAACGCTCAACCGAAGGCTTAATCTCCTCCTCGATGCGGGAAAGCGCCTGAGAGACATTCAAACCTGATTGATAAATGATGCGATAAATCTCTTGGATATCTTTGATTTGGTCCTCTGTGTAACCACGGCGGCGCAAACCAATGATATTGACACCTGCGTAAGAGATAGGCTCACGACCAGCCGTGATATAAGGAGGCAAATCCTTACCCAATCTCGAACCACCTTGGACAATCACATGCTCGCCAATATGAGTGAACTGATGAACAAGCGTACCGCCCGAAAGGATAGCGTAATCATCCACAACGACTTCGCCGGCCAATTGAGTCGTATTACCCAAAATCACATGATTCTTAACCACGCAATCGTGGGCAACGTGAGCATAAGCCATGATCAAGCAATCCTCACCTACTATCGTCTTACCCTTAGAAGCAGTACCTCTATTGACGGTAACACATTCTCTGATTCTCGTATTATCTCCAATCTCGGCAGTTGTCACCTCGCCTCTGAATTTCAAATCTTGAGGGATAGCAGAGATCACTGCATTAGGGAAAATCGTACAATTCTTACCAATCCTTGCTCCGTCAAGAATTGTAACATTCGACATGATCTTTGTACCATCACCGATAACAACATCCTTGTCTATTGTCACAAAAGGACCGATTTCCACATTAGCACCTATTTGTGCGTCTGGATGAACGCATGACAATTCATGTATCATATCTCTGTCTATTATTTATTTTTTACAATCTGAGCCATAAATTCTGCCTCGGTAACAATCGTATCACCAACGAAAGCATAACCCTTCATATTCACACAACCTCTACGAACTTCACCAGAAAGTTCCAAACGGAAAATCAGCGTATCGCCCGGAACCACCTTTTGTCTAAACTTTGCATTGTCAATCTTCATGAAGTATGTAGAGTAGCGTTCTGGCTCATCTACGGTTCCAAGAACCAATAAACCACCCGTTTGCGCCATTGCCTCCAACTGAAGCACGCCAGGCATAACAGGTTCTTGAGGGAAGTGGCCACAGAAGAAAGTTTCGTTGACCGTCAAATTCTTCACACCAATGACATATTTGTCCGTACGCTCGATCACCTTGTCAACCAAAAGGAATGGCCAACGGTGAGGCAAAAGTTGCTTGATTTGGTTTACATCCAAGACAGGAGCCTTGTTAGGATCATAAATTGGCACGGCCACCTCTTGTCTTCTTAGTTCCTTGCGGATTTTCTTAGCCACTTCCGTGTTGGCCTTGTGACCAGGACAAGTTGCGATGACACGACCCTTGATTGGCTTACCGATGAGGGCCAAATCGCCCATCACATCCAACAACTTGTGGCGTGCAGGCTCATTATCAAATTGCAAAGGCTTCTTGTTCAAATAGCCCATCTTATCTACACAGATATGCTCTTGTCCCAAAATGTCAGTCAAGCGATCTATCTCCGACTGAGGAATGATTTGGTCGTAGATAACAATGGCATTGTCCAAATCGCCACCTTTAATCAAATTATTTTTAAGAAGCAACTCCAATTCGCGAACGAAGACGAAAGTACGGCAAGAAGCGATCTGCTCTGCAAAGTCTGCCATTGAATCGAGAGAAGCGAACTGATTGCTCAAAATTGGAGAAGGATAAGAAACCAGGACATTTACGCCGAACTCCTCATCAGGCAACAAAATATATTTTGATCCAGTCTCTTCGTTGACAATTTCCGTTTTCTTTCTGATGATATAGAAATCCTTTTCTTCAGTCTGTTCCTCAACGCCCACCTCTTGAATAGCTTTCACGTATGCACTTGCGCTACCGTCCAAGATAGGGAATTCTGGTTGATTTACTTGAATCAAGCAGTTGTCGATGTCGAAAGCGAACAAAGCAGCCATTGCATGCTCAATCGTACTGATTTTCACTCCGTTCTTCTCAACAACGGTACCGCGAGACGTTTCTACTACATTCTCAGCCAAAGCGTCAACGATTGGTTGACCTTCCAAGTCAACACGTTGAATCTTACGACCCGTATTCACCTCTGCTGGGTTGAATGTAATTTTCACAGGCAAACCGGTATGCAACCCCTTGCCCTCTAATGTAAATGCGCTTTTAAGAGTCTTTTGCTTAGACATAATATCTTTTCTTATGGGAAAACACTTGGAGTCAAAAACCCCTAAAAATGTTTTGCTCGTTTATTACTTATTTCTTCTCTAACAAGGCTTGCAACTCCTTGATTTGATTTTGCATCTCGATGACCTTTCGTCTCATGTCAGGCAACTCTTTGATACAAATGGACGACTTCTTGAATTCCAAAGCCGACATGTGGGGCGAGCCTTGAATGGCTTGGTTTGGCTTCTTAACTTCGCCAGCAATACCCGTCTGAGCGCCCACGATTGTTCCATCCGCCACGTGACAGTGACCCGTAACGCCCACTTGACCGCCAAACATACAATGCTTGCCAATCTTTGTCGAACCTGCCACACCACATTGAGCGGCCATGACCGTATTCTCTCCCACCTCAACATTATGTGCGATCTGCACCAAGTTGTCAATCTTCACGCCCTTATGCAAGATGGTTGAGCCCATTGTAGCCCTATCAATCGTTGCATTGGCTCCAACCTCCACATTGTCTTCCAAAACAACATTTCCGATTTGCGGGATTTTGCTGTAAGTTCCATCTGCCGATGGAGCAAAGCCAAAGCCATCGGCTCCGATGATAGTACCTGCATGGACTGTACAATTATCGCCGATAACGCAGTCCTTATATATTTTCACACCCGGATAGAGTGTTACATTCTTTCCGATCTTCACATTAGTACCCACATAAACCTGTGGATAGAAATAAGCGCCGTCGCCTACTTGCGCACCCTCATCGATAACTGTATATTCACCGATGTAAGCACCCTCGCCCACCTTTGCCTTCTCTGAAATGAATGCGAGTGGAGAGATGCCCTTCTTCTTAGGGTTCATACTATCGACTAACGATAGCAAACCAGCCAAAGCCATATAAGAATTTTGCACTTTGATCAATGTTGCAGAAATCTCCTTTTCGGGAGTAAAGTCATTATTGACCAAAACAACACTTGCCTTCGTTGTATAAATGAACTCTGTATATTTAGGATTTGAAAGAAACGTCAACGTACCAGGCTGCCCCTCTTCTATCTTTGAGAGATTGGACACCTTTACATTAGGGTCACCGACAACGGTACCTTTCAAATATTCGGCTATCTGCTGTGCTGAAAACTCCATATTTACATTTTTTTACAAAAATATCACAATTCAATCACAAAATAAAGAATAACGCCATAAATTTAAGCACCCTCTTTCATTTCATAACTTGTGACAACAAAAATAATACTTCTTCGTGTTTTTCGCCATCATTGAAATGTTCAAGATATCTGAGGCATCCGATATATCCCTCAACGTGCCATCTGCATACAACACATTGATGCTTGTATCCTCATTATCAGAAGTATATGTACTTGTAGAAACGGCATCTTGCGACAGCAAGTAAGCAGCTTCTTTTATAGACAAGCCCAACGCATTCATATATTGGGAAATCTTATCGGCATATTGCATGGAAGAGACAGGCTCTTCATACACCTCCGTCTTGAACAAACGTCTATTTTCCAACGAACGGGCCAACAACGACAAGACCTTGTCGGGATGCGAATCCCAAGCCTTTATGGCACATAGGATGTCATTGTCATCCAACTTAGCATAATTCTGCAAAGCCTCCTCTTCATTCTTAAACTTCTCTTTATCCATTTTATTATAAAGGAAATAAGAAAAAGCGGGCGAAGCGAAAAGATGTTCTCCTGCATTGGCCAAATCCTTTGCCCTACGCAAAATGCTAAGAAGCAGTTGCTCGGCAGCAACCGACGTTTTATGATAATAGACTTGCCAGTACATCATTCGTCTGGCAATCAAGAACTTTTCAATGGAATAAACGCCCTTCGACTCAACCACCAAATGGTCGTCGTGAACATTCAACATTTTAATGATTCGGGCCGCACCGACTGCCCCCTCCACGACACCCGTAAAGAAACTGTCACGAATAAGATAATCAAGGCGGTCCATATCCAATTGGCTGGAAACCAACTGATGCAAGAAATGTTTATGGTATTTGTTCTGAAAAATGTCGAGCGCCATGTCCAATCGACCCGAAAATTCCTCATTGATTCGGCGCATCATCATCAAAGATATCTCCTCGTGGGAGACACCATTAACCACCGTATTTTCCAAAACATGGGAGAATGGAGCATGGCCTACGTCATGAAGCAGAATGGCCGACAAGACGGCGTCTGCCTCCTCCTCCGTTATTTCGTTACCCTTGGAACGAAGTTGCGCAATGGCCTCCCCCATCAAGTGCATCGCCCCCAACGAGTGTTGGAAACGAGTGTGCTGCGCCCCGGGATAAACCAAATAACTCAAGCCCAATTGCCGGATGCGTCCCAAACGCTGAAAATAGGGATGCTGCATGATGTCATACTGCAATTCCGACGGAATCGAGATGAACCCATGCACAGGGTCGTTTACTATCTTCTTTTTGTTATACAACTCTTATTCTCATAAAAAAAGGGTCAGGCGCAAAAGCCCCAACCCTTATTGTTTTTTATAGATTTTCAAGATAACCAGCCATCTCCTCTTGCACCTTCTTTGCGGCCGCCCTTGCTGCTTCAGCAAAGTCTTCGCCGTCTGATGCATAGATGATTGCTCTTGAAGAATTGACCAAAAGTCCACATTGGGAATTCATTCCGTGCTTAACCACCTCGGCCAAACTTCCTCCTTGGGCACCAACGCCTGGCACCAACAAGAAGTGGTCAGGTATGATTTGACGAATGTCTGACAACATTTCTGCCTTTGTGGCACCAACCACATACATCATGTTATCGGCGTTACCCCAATTCAAAGAGGTCTTCAAGACTTTCTGATAGAGGGTCTCTCCACTCTCTGCATCCTTCATAAATTGGAAATCGAAGGCGCCCTTGTTTGACGTCAAGGCCAAAAGTGTCACCCACTTATTCTCGTATGTCAAGAATGGCGAAACAGAATCCTCTCCCATATAAGGAGCCACTGTCACTGAATCGAAATCCATAGCACCGAAGAATGTACGGGCATACATGGCTGAAGTGTTGCCGATGTCACCACGTTTTGCGTCTGCGATGATAAACTGATCTGGATAGTTCGTGCGGATATATTCTACCGTACGCTCCAAGACGTCCCATCCTTGCAAACCTAAGCTCTCGTAGAAAGCCAAATTGGGTTTGTAAGCCACACACAAATCGGCTGTTGCGTCGATGATCGCCTTGTTGAAGTCGAAAATCGGATCCAAGTTGTCCTTTTCATTGAAAAGAAACTCTGGAATCTTATTGACATCCGTGTCAAGACCAACGCAAAGGAACGACTTCTTGCGTTTAATATTTTCAAACAACTCTTCTCTTGTCATTTTTATATCTTTTTGGATTTAATACTAATCTAATTGCCTAAGGTGACAATATCCCCTTTCTATCTACAAAAATATACATTTTCAAAATATATTTACAAAGTTTTCGCTTTTGTTTCATGCGATTGAGTACTTTTGAATAAAAAAAGTGTAGAAACAGACTTCTTTCCATAACAAGAAGTGAAAAATGCAATCAAGGATGACGAAAGAACCACATATTAACGTCGGCATAATGAGCGACAAAAGCATCCGTTTCAGGCTCAACGGCGACTTTACTTATACAAACACAGGCGACACCTTATCGGGCGAACACGAAGTAGCTTTTTCAGAAGGAAAATTGCTCTTCTTGGGCGAGAAACACGATTCTTTACGCTTTATCCCCAAGACGGATCAGACTTCGTTCGACCTTAAGGACGTCACCATCGGAAAGAAATTCCATTGGGAGCAAAAACAGGAACAACGCTTCTTGGGCGAACTCAGATTCATCACCGAAGAGGAGGAGGTCACAGCCATCAACACGCTCTCCATCGAAACCTATTTAACGAGCGTCATCTCCTCGGAAATGAGTGCGACCTCTTCCTTGGAACTGCTAAAAGCCCATGCCGTCATCTCGCGCAGTTGGCTTCTTTCGCAACTGAACCAAAAAGGGAAATGCCATTGTTGCCACTCCTCCAAACCTGTAGAAACCGAAACGGAGCGCATACGCTGGTACGACCGCGAAGACCATACGAATTTCGACGTCTGTGCCGACGACCATTGCCAACGATACCAAGGCATCACCAAGGTTAGTACACAAGCCGTCGTCGCAGCCATTAACGAGACCCGAGGCGAAGCATTGGTTTACGGAGATGAAATTTGCGACGCCCGCTTCTCCAAATCTTGTGGCGGTGTGGCCGAAGTATTCGAGAACTGCTGGGAAGAGACGCCCCATCCCTATTTGGCCAAGGTAATTGACAATGCGACAGAATCAGATGGAAACGCCACAGACCTAACCATCGAAGAGAATGCGGAGAAATGGATCAGAACTGCGCCCGACGCATTCTGCAACACAACAGACAGAGCTGTCCTTTCGCAAGTGCTGAACGATTACGACCAAAAGACACCCGATTTCTACCGATGGACGGTAGAATATACTCAAAGCCAACTTACGGATCTTGTCATTAGAAGGACGGGAATAGACTTCGGAAAGATCACCGACTTGATTCCTATCGAAAGAGGTGTTTCCGGCCGCCTTATCAAATTAAAGATTGTTGGTGAAAAAAGGACAGTAACCATTGGCAAAGAGTTGGAAATCAGGAAATCGTTGTCAGAAAGCCACCTTTATAGTTCTGCTTTTGTCGTGGACAAAGAGAGCAACCAAGAGGGAGAAATTCTTTTCAAACTTACGGGTGCCGGTTGGGGACACGGGGTTGGACTATGCCAAATAGGAGCTGCCGTCATGGCCAGTGAAGGCTATAATTATAGAGCCATATTGGAACATTACTACAAGAAGGCGGAAATAAAGAAACTATATTGATAATTTAAGAATTATGAATGTAAGCGTCCAATCTGAAAAAGTCAACCAGTTTGGACGCTTATCAACATCTACATAAAAACTGTAAAAGCCTTAAAATTAGAGTTGAAAAATGAAATTTCAGGTAGAAATAAAAAGAATTGATTGGATTGATCAAGATACAAAAGAAGCTGAAGTTTTCTTTAGAGTAGGAAACTCGGACTATTGGGCATTTAGTTCACCTTTTAACTTCGCTGAAGGATCAATATCTAATATTGAAATAGATTTCTTAGAAAGCGAAGATGTCTCTTTTGAAAGTTTTTTTAGTGATAACAGAGATAAGGAAATGAAGATTGTTCCTTTCGGTGATAATAGAACATCCTATCATTGTTATGGAAGAATTATAAATGTAAATCCTATTATTGTGGATTGTGGCGATATGCAGTTTGAACACGGAGAGTTTACACATGACGAAAAAGTTATTGGAGAATATGTATATTTTGTCATTTCAAGATTAGTGATATTAAGTATATGACAGCATATTAAACATCTATCGAGAATATATCTAATACGAAAAGTTTTCACAATGTAACATCTTTAGTAAACAATCATAAAAATAGACAAGCAGGACAATCGGTTGGGATTGTTCTGCTTGTCATTTTTATTGCATATTACAAATATAGCCTAAAAACGCTTACATAGCTTACTGAAATTCCCATAAACAAAGAACTTCCAAATACAGACGTAAATGGAAGTTCCTAAAGATATACCTATTAAATCATTTAAATTCGTTCAGCCACATTCTCTTTCACCCATCCAACTCGACCGTCGGCCAACTGAATTTCAAACCATTTATTGTGAGTACGCTTAATCTTCACCTTTGTTCCTTCGTGCAAAACGAATACATCCTTGCCCGCATCCTCGGGAGAACCCTTCACCGTGACAGATGGAAAAAATACGATGGCATATTCGTGAGAAGATGCCTTTGCTTTTGCACTGGAAGAGAAGACCATTGTAGCGACCATCAATAAAATGGCAAAGATACCCACAAAGAAAGATACCTTCTTAACCAACGACACATGCGAGAAGAAAAAGAGGCCCACCATCACTAACAAGAGGTAGAAGAAGGCCAAACTTCCATAAGCCCAAGCATCAGAAGAAAACCAACTGCATATCGAGTCATAAGCACGCGCCAAAAGGAGCTTACCGACAGGATCAACTTCATCCACCACTTTGGCACGAACCATCTCCAAATTTGCCATCACATCATCGTTGCCCGGATCAAGAAGAAGAGCACGCTCGAAGTTAAGTATTGAAGGCGCCAACTTATCCAATTTCGCATAAGCGCAGCCCAAATTATAGTAGAGCGCAGCCGATTCTGAACCACGATTTAGAACATCCTCATACATAGAGGCAGCCTTCTCATATTCCTGTACACCATACGCTGCATTCGCCTTGGTCAAGTCTGCCGTAACAGCTTGCGCAAACGACGAAACGAAGAATGCCATCAATGAGGCTAACAATAAGAATATTCTTTTCATTTATTTCCTTTATTTATTGTTTAGGGTACAAAGCCCAAATACATTCATTAAACAAATTCGCATCAAACCCAATCACTTAAGTTCCCGTTCTATCTTCTCGATCAACTCAGAAGCCTCGGAATAAACCATATTCAAGGCATTCGCCTCCTGACTTGGTGCATAGCGAGCGAACTCACAAGAATCCAACAACTTGATGAACCTTGCTATCGTATCTGACGATACAGAATGAGACTTTAACTGACTCTCTACGTTGTCGCGATTCAAATCTGACACGGCGATATTCAATTTGTCGCCTACATAACCCCACATCGCCTTCATCACTTCTTCATAGAAGGCAGCCTTGTTGTCTGTTGCGATATGAGATTCCGCAGCCTTCAAACGCTTCTTCGCCTGCTTGTTGGCACGTTTGTTCTTAACAAGCACAAGGTCCGAATTGTCAGCCAAATACTTCTTATAAGCAACGAAACCTCCGACGAAGAGCAATAAAGGAATCAGCAACGCCATCCAATAAGCCGTCGAACCGAAGAAGAAGTCCCCCCTTTCCTGCAAAGCCAAATCCTTCGTATTGATATAACGAAGTTCCTTATCCAACATCTTTACATTCTGCTTGTTGGCATAGTTAGAAACTACTGGTCCGGCAGCAGGAGCATCGCCCTTCTCTACTGTTAGCGTACATTCTGGCGTCGTAAGCGTCTTATACTTTTTAGTCTTCACATCAAAGTAAGAGAATGAGGCTGCAGGAATCGTGAACTCTCCCTCATAACGCGGGATGGCCACATATTCAATATTTTTTGAACCTGAAATACCATTTTGAGACACGTTCTGCTTCGTATCAACTTTAGGGTCATACACCTCAAAGTCTTGAGGGAACTTAATCTCTGGATACTTCAAGTATTTAATATTTCCGACACCGGAAATCTTCATCTTCAAATTGATGGCCTCGTTAGCCTTCACATGGTCATTCGTCAAATTTGCCGACATTTGGAAGTCACCCACAGCGCCACTGAAATCGGCCGGTTTTCCAGCCTCTGGCAATGCAGAGACATTGATTGTAGCACCAGGCACGTTCAACTGCTTCTTAACATCGGCATACGAAGAGAAGAAATCATCAAAAATAGAGCCTCGCCTTTGAGACACTGGCACTTGAACGATGGCTGAAATTTTACCAGGCTCAATTACCTGCTTTCCGCTCTTTTGAGGCGAGAGAACCATCTGCTTCAAGATAACCGTCTTATAGCTCTTGCCATTGACCATATCCATACCGTACTTCTGGTCTTCGTTCATATCAATTTCTTGAGTAATGAATCCCTTAAACTCTGGGAGTTTCACATCATTCAAGCTTCTGACATTCACACGATAATAGAGCTTTATCGTAGCGATTAACTGCTCTTGCTCAAAAACCTTTGTTTTGGACAACTCCGTCTTAACAAAGATATCGTTGTCCGAAAGATTGACCTGTTGCTGTTGCTGCGACGAACGGCCATTTCCTTGTTGTGTGGCACCTGCCTGAGGATTGCTCTCTGCCGGCAACACCTTAATCGTCAACGAATTGGACATGTGCATTTTACCGTTCACAGTTACTCGGGCAGGAGAAATAGTAAAAGAACCCTCTTTGGTAGGCATAAGTACATAAGTAAACGATGAATTCTCCATAACGGTAGTTTGCCCATTTACCATCGAAATGGTTTTTCCGTGGGAAGTACTTGGTCCGACCAACAATTCGAAGCCTTCTCCAAATTCAGGGCCTTGATAGTTCTGCGGACTACCATTCTTCAACGAATAAACCACCTTAAATTGCTGACCTACAGCAACTATATTAGGAGCAGAGGCCGAGAATTGCACCACTTCCTCCGCAAATGCTGAAAGTGCCGACAACAATATAGCTATAAAAAATACAATACGTTTCATATAACGAAATCAATTTTTACTATGCAAAAGTACAAAAAAAGATGATGAAAGCCGATGTTTCTACCTTTTTATGCCCCAACGGGCAAGGCAAGCATCACCAATCCTTCTCTACATTCACCTTCTTTGCCTTTAACTTCTTATCTTTCTGATGTTCCTTTTCATCCTCTTCCAAGGCCTTCAAGATTTGTTCAGCATTATCTTGAGACATTTGAGGCTGCGGCTGTTGCTCCGGCTGCTTCTCCTCGTCTTTCTTGTCGTCCTTATTATCCTGATTCTGCTGTTGTTGCTGCTGCTGTTGCTGTTGCTGCTGTTGTTGCAACAAGCGTTTCACATAGGCCAAATTGTAGCGCGTCTCCTCATCATTGGGGTTATAGCGCAAAGACTGCTTAAACGCCTTATAACTATTCTGATAATCTTTTGCTTGAAGATAAGCATCGCCAATATTATGATAGATATGCCCCATCTTTTCAGGATCCTGATCAGGCACCGTCTTAGCAGCCTGCTCATACGATTCGACAGCCTCCTTGAAAGCACCCTTACGATACAAGGCATTGCCCTTATTGTAAGAAGAGACATATCCCATCTTCTGTTTTTGCTTCAAAGCCTCGTCATACTTTGAAATAGATTGGTCATACAATTTCTTGTCATAAAGGCTATTTCCTTCTTTAATCAAACCATTCTCGTTCTGCGAGAAAGCAACCGAAGGGACGCAAATCCATACGAACAAACTGATCAACAGTTTGACGGAAAACTTTCCTCCTTTAAATTCACTCAACCTCATCACTCAAACAATTTAATATTAGAGAACAATTTATTTTTCTTTTCCAACAAACAGAACTCCAAAAGCAAGAGAATCAAAGCTATCCAGATACAGATTTGGAACTGCTCATTAAATGCAGAATAGACCTCCGCCTCTATTTCTCCAGAAGACATCTTCTCTATATTTGAATTCAACTCGTTCAAAGCACTATTGGTATTATCCGCACGGACATAGATACCATTGCCTGCCATAGCAATGTCCTGCGCCATCTGCTCGTTCAACTTAGAAACGACAGGATTACCAGAACGGTCCTTCTTGAAATCACTGCTGCCCGGACTCATCGGAATTAGAGAACCATCAGGCTTACCAATTCCAACTACGTTCACTTGAATGCCTTGTTCCACAGCCCTTTTCACCGCTGCATCCGTATCTCCCTCGTGGTCTTCCGCATCTGTAATGAGAACAATGGCACGACCAACATTTTCCCTATCGGAAAAAGAACGAGTAGAAAGATCGATAGCCTTGGCAATGGACGTTCCCTGTAAGGAGACCATCGAAGTGGAGATAGAAGAGATGAAAAGCTTGGCGGCCTTATAGTCGCCCGTCATTGGCAACTGTACAAAAGCATCGCCGGCAAAGACCACTACTCCCAACTTATCGTTGTTCATATTGTCTATCAACTTCATTAGAATCTGCTTGGAACGTTCCAAACGGTTAGGAACCACATCCTCGGCCATCATGGAGTTGGAAATATCAAGGGCAATCATCACCTCCACGCCTTTGCGCTTCACAGTCTCCTTCTTTGCCCCCACTTGAGGCTGAGCCAAGGTGAAAATGACGGCGGTCAATGCCAACGCAAAAAGAATGAACTTTAAGACAGGACGAGCCGTTGAGACACTCGGCATCAATTGCTCCAACAAATTTTTGTCTCCGAAACGCTTCAAATAAGAAGCCCTTCTATAGCGATAATAAAAGAAGGCAAGCACCAATATCGGAACAAGAATCAAAAGATACAAATATTCCGGATTTGCAAATTTAAACATACCTACAATCTATTTTTAATTATGGATTATGACGAAGAATAGTCATACGAAGCAATACTTCGCAAAGAAGCAAAATAAACGCCCAAATTGCCCACGGCAGATACTCTTCCGATTTTTGGGTGTATTCCTCCACTAATATCTTCGTCTTTTCCAATTTGTCGATTTCCTTATAAATTTCAGACAACGTCTTATTGTCTGTCGCACGGAAATAGGCGCCATCCGTGATCTCAGAGATCTTCTCCAAGGTAGCCTCGTCTATATCCACTGGCATCATCTCCATACGAATACCGAACGGTGTCTGGACAGGATATGGAGCCATACCCTTCGTTCCCACTCCAATCGTATAAACTCTGATACCGAATGTCTTGGCCAACTCAGCAGCTGTAATCGGATCAATCTCTCCCGTGTTGTTGGATCCATCCGTCAACAAGATGATAACCTTAGATTTAGCCTGGCTATCCTTGATTCTATTGACGGCATTGGCCAAACCCATTCCGATAGCAGTTCCGTTCACCTCCACCATATCACTATTGATCGTATTAATCATTGAGACAATAGCAACCTTGTCTGTCGTCAAAGGCGTCAACGTAAAGCTGGCTCCAGAGAATACAACAACACCGATATTGTCATTGGGACGAGCGGAAACGAAATCTGCACCAACTGCCTTAGCAGCCTCCAAACGGTCAGGCTTCAAGTCCTGTGCAATCATACTCTTAGAGATATCCATCGCCATAACGATATCAATACCCTCCACATTCTTATTCACTTTGTTGCTTGTCAACTGAGGACGAGCCAAGGCTATAATCAACAACGCCAAAGCCCCCACCCTCAAAACAAAGGGAAGATGAAGAATATAATATTTATAACTCTTCGGTACAGATGCGAAAACAGCCGTACTTGACATCTGCATGCTGGCCGTAGTATGTTTTCTTTTCCAAACATACCATGCGATCATCGGCACCAACGCCCACAGCAGATATAAATATTCTGGACTTTCAAATTCCATCATGAAAAAAACTATTTAATCCATTTCTAATCCTGCCTAACTGATTACAGCCGACAGTAAACCGTCTCTAACCTCTTTTAAAACCAACAAGTTAGTTCTTACCTGAATCATCAGATGTAGAATAAAATGTAGAAGGAGGCGCATACCTATCTTGTTTAGGTGCCCAACGGCTCTCCGACGAATCAGCATCCTTGCGCTCCTCTGGTTGTGGTTGTTCTGCTGTCGAGCCCTCAGATTGTGGGTTTTCTGCCTTCGGAGTTTCATCCTTCGGATCAGCATCCAAGACAACAGGCTCACGTTCTATCGTCTGATTGACAACAAAGTACCCATTAACCAAACTCAAATTACAGATTTCATCGTCTGGATTCATCTTTGCAAACTTCACCATATCAGAAATAGAGAAAATCTGCTTCAACTTATCACACACTTGTCTTGCTTCCTCCTTATATTGCAAAGCATCCAATATTTCGGACGAGGTCATCTCCCAAGCCGGAATGGCGAAACGACGACTGAGGTACTCACGCAAAGTATCCGTCAATTCGGTGTAATATTGCTTATACTGACTTTGATTCCAAATCTTAGCCTCTTTAATTCTATCAAGTTCAAGCAAAGCCACCTCGTGAGGTTTCAATACCCGTTCAGGCTCCTTCACTTCAACAACTTCAACCTTGCGATTCTTCATCCAGTAAATAATGCCAAAAACAATACCGATGATCAACAAAATGGCCAACAGAATCCAAAGGATAATCATATAGTCAAATCCAATGCCCATCAATCCCTTGATATCCTCAAATTGACCATCAACTATCTCACGATCAATATTTAGGACTTCCAATGTCAACTCTCGTGTCTGCGAGACAACATTCCCATTGACCTTCATAACGAACGGAGGAATATGGTAAACGCCCGAGTCAAAAGCCGTCACCAAATAATCCTTTTTGTAACGATATTTCTCTCCAAATAAGGAAGTATCCGTCTTTGAAACCTGCAATAGTTCAACCCCCGATGTCAATGAATCACCTTGCTGTAAATTAGGGAAGGAAATATTCATATCCTTAGGAGCATCGACCACCACGCGGATTTGCGTCTGCTGACCTATTTTTATAAAAGAAGAATCAATCGTCGCTAAAGAGGAAACTTGAGCATTCAGCCCGAAACAGACAAAAAGCAAAAGCAACAACGACGAAAAGAATTTCATTTTTACCATCTTTTCAATATTTTGAATAACCACCTTACGACCTATAACTGAACAACTTAAGCAATGCCTTTACATAATCATCACTCGTTGAAACAGATACTGAATCCACCCCACTCTTATTAAGAATCTGCTTGATCTCATCTTGACGTTTACGCCAATTCTCCTCGTATGCTCTACGAACACCCTTATCAGAGGTATCGACCCACATGGAGGCTCCCGTCTCTGCATCCTTCACCTTCACCAAACCGATAGAAGGAAGTTGTGTTTCTCTACGGTCGTAGATATGCAAAGCTGCCATATCATGTTTGCGGTTGGCAATAATCATTGCCTTCTCGTAGTTGCTGTCCATAAAATCGGAGATGACAAACGCTGTGCAACGCTTCTTGATCACATTAGTGAAATACTGCAACGCTCCAGTGATGTCCGTACTACGACTTTGAGGCTCAAATCCTAAAAGTTCTCTGATGATATAAAGCACATGCTTCTTACCTTTTTGAGGCGGAATGAACTTCTCAATGCGGTCTGAAAAAAGGATAACGCCTATCTTATCATTGTTCTGTATGGCAGAGAAAGCCAATGTGGCAGCCATTTCAGTCATCAATTCACGTTTCATTTGAACATCTGTTCCGAAATCACCACTACCAGACACATCGACAAGCAACATCATCGTCATCTCACGCTCCTCCTCAAACACCTTAATATAAGGGCGGTTAAAACGTGCCGTAACATTCCAATCAATATTACGGATATCATCCCCATATTGGTATTCACGCACCTCGGAGAAGGTCATACCTCTACCCTTAAAGGCCGTATGGTATTCACCTGCAAATATATTTTTGGAGAGTCCGCGAGTCTTAATTTCAATCTTACGAACTTTCTTTATCAAATCGCTTGCTTCCATGTTTCTTTTGATTTATGAGTAAACTTCAACCGGCAAAATGCCCTACTCGCAACCAATTATGGAACTTGGACAGCGTTAAGGATTTGGCTGATAATCTCTTCCGTGGTCATATTATTAGCCTCAGCCTCGTATGTAAGAGCGATACGGTGACGTAAAACATCGGGTGCAATGGCACGAACATCTTCTGGAATGACATAACCACGACGCTTGATGAATGCATATGCTCTCGAAGCAAGAGCCAAGTTGATTGAAGCACGAGGAGAACCACCACAAGATATCATCTCCTTCAAATGACCCAAGCCATATTTTTCTGGGAAACGTGTTGCAAACACGATATCACAGATATATTGCTCAATTTTCTCGTCCATATAAACATCGTGAACGACCTTGCGCGCCTCCAAAATATCTTCTGGCCTCAAAATAGGCTGGATTTGCACTTTCTCCCTCTTGATTTGTTGACGAACAATCAGTTTCTCCTCCTCCAACTTAGGGTAAGTGATGATGACCTTCAACATGAAACGGTCCACCTGAGCCTCTGGAAGTGGATACGTACCCTCTTGTTCTACAGGTTTTTCAGGTGCCATAACCAAGAACGGCGTTGGCAATTTGAAGGTTGTCTCTCCAATTGTCACTTGACGCTCCTGCATAGCCTCCAACAAGGCTGACTGCACCTTTGCCGGAGCACGGTTAATCTCATCAGCAAGTACCAAGTTGGCGAAGATAGGACCCTTCTTGATGTCGAACTCCTCAGATTTCTGACTATAAATCATTGTACCGATAACGTCGGCAGGCAACAAGTCTGGAGTAAACTGAACACGACTATAATTTGCACTAATCAACTCACCCAAAGTCTTAATAGCCAATGTCTTTGCCAAACCTGGCACACCTTCCAAAAGAATGTGTCCATCGGCAAGCAAACCGATCAACAATGACTCTACAAGATGTTTTTGGCCTACAATGGCCTGATTCATACCCTTCACAAGTGAATCTACGAAAGAACTTTGCTGTTCAATTCTTGAGTTCAATTCTGCGTAATCAACCATAATATATTATACTTTTTCTTAATACTTTTCTTTTATTTATTTACAAATATATAAAAATAGACGTATGCGAATATCTTGTTTTAATAACTATTAACGGCATTTATAACTCGTTACATTATATCCCGAAAAAAAGAGAAGCGGGAACATATACGTCCCCACCTCTTCATTTTTATATACGACTATT
The DNA here is from genome assembly GCA_024401455.1 of Paludibacteraceae bacterium. Classification (GTDB taxonomy): domain Bacteria; phylum Bacteroidota; class Bacteroidia; order Bacteroidales; family Paludibacteraceae; genus RGIG10190. Next base: position 39,104 of record JAKSLA010000006.1, read on the forward strand.
TTTCAATAAGTTTCTTGATTTCAAAAGCCATTTCCGTCTTTGCCTTACTACTCTTATCAACCAATGCTGGATTAAGTTCCGGAATCTTTATTAACGTACCTGGCACCAACTTATTTGGATTCTTAATGACATCTTTATTAAAGAAATAGATGTAAACCCAGAAATATTTGTGTCCGTAATATTTCAAAGACAAATCAACCAAACGGCGACCTGGCGTCAATTTAACTTCATCCTTTATTCCCGATATGGATATATCCTCGTTCGGATAATTTGCCTTCATGTATTCGACAAGTTCCGAATCAAAACTATAAGGAGAAACTACTTCTTGCTGTGGCTGATTTTCTGATGTCTCAACCACTACGCTATCACTTGATGACATTTCTGCCCCTTCTTGCATTTGGCTTTCCAGACTTTCAGGCTCTTCATTCGCATCTTCTTCACTTGATGTTTCCACTTCAGGAACGACAGGCGTTGGCTCTTGCACTAACGTAACGCCATTAAAGACCTCATTCAACTTATCTTGATACATATAGGCAATGATGCCCAAAAGAGAGAGCAATAATACGATAGCCAAGCTCCATATCAAGCATCCCGAATTGCGTTTTTGTGGGTTCTTATTCAATTCTGAGGTCAACGAAACAGGGTCCTCCTCTTTCGGACCATCAACATTATGATTTCCAGCATCTTCCGACACTTCAACATTTCCTTCCCCACTTTGCGAAGATACAGAATCACCACACGAATCGCCGTTATTCTCACCGCTTTCAATAGATTCAGGAGCCTTCTCTTCTACTTTTGGATCTTCATTCTTGATTGGTTCCTCGACAAGAGTTTTTCCTTCGACAACTTTCGTCTCCTCCTTCGGCTCTATTACCTCAGGCTCGCTCGTCTCCTCCTTCGTTGCCTCATCCGTAATCAAGGTCACAACCGGACCCGGATTGATGCTTGGCGTACCAAGAGTTGAGGTCTGCTCCGTAAAAGTCGGAATGACTTGCCCCTCTTGAGGTTGAGCCTCGGTGAACGATGGTACCGGCGCAATCTCCTCTTTGGTGCCATTTTTTTCATCAGAAGAAACGGCATCGACATCTTCCGGCTGAACAGCAAGCACCTCTTCATCATTGAAATAGTATCGACCGATCATTTCTTCAGACACATCATCCGAAGTTGAGATGACAAAGACAGAATTATCCATCTTCTCCCCACCTTCCATCACATCGTCTTCACTATTCAAATCCTCATCATCCTCATAAGACGGACTTTCAATCGGTCCATCCTGATCCAATATATAGGTCTGCAAATGAGCATACGGCTTATTGACATCCGTATTCAGGCCCTTGTCCGGAGTGTATGTCACCTTAAAATGGGCAGGAATAACCATTTCGGCACCCGTCTGAACATTCACGCTTTTGCGTTCTTCAACCGATTTGAGCTTAAACGTACCCAAACCTTTGATCTTGACCAACCCATCTTTTGCCAGCGAATCGACTATCAGTGCAAAAAGTTCGCGGAGAAAATCGTCCGACACTTTCTTTGTTACACCCGTACGAGCCGCCAACTTGTCGGTCATATCCTGCAGTGTTAATTTCTCGCTCATTCTTTACCTATTTTAAAACGGTCCTTCAATGTGACACTGGGTTTATAAGCTACGGACATTTTCGGTGGGACAAGCATTCGCTGCTTAGTAGAAGGATTGACAGAAATTCTCTCTTCCTTCTTCTTCACCTCAAATGTGCCAAATCCTTGAACGGCAACGGAATTGCCTGCCACAAGTTCGTCTTTAATAGAATCGACGGTGGCAGCAAGAAGTGCGTCAACGGTCTTCTCATCCATCGACAACCTTTTTTTCAATTCTGATATAACTTCTTTAGTGTTCACGTTATGGTATTTTATGATATTACGGAGTCTCTATTTCATTAACCCAAACAAAATATAAGATAACCAAATAGCAGACACCCTACTGCAATACATATACTGACAAAGTTATTTTGCAAGACAACTCGCAAAAAAACATACTATATTAACACTTTTTTCTTCTACTTGCAATTTTTCGAAGAAAAAAATTGAAAAGCGAAGCCGAAAATCACCTAAGGGGAGTTCTAAAATCGCTTTGCCTGGAGTTTAAGGCAGTTGTCAAACCGATTGAAAATCATCAAAATGGCGGCAAAACCACAAATTCACAAAAGATTTCCAAAAGAATTCCCCAATGCAATATTAAGAAATAGTGGAATTTGAAGAAGCGCCCTTAAATGAAAGCAATGTTTTCAAAATGCCCTCTTCGTTCATTCCTAACATTGCATACAACTCGTCTGGCGTACCATGTTCCACAAACTGATCCGGCAATCCTATTCGCTTCACTTCGACAGCGTAATTGTTGTCAGCAAAAAATTCCAGAACGGCAGAGCCGAAACCACCCATTTTAGAGCCGTCTTCTACCGTTACGACTTTCTTAAAACGCTGACCAACCTCATGCAGGATGCGCTCGTCCAATGGTTTAAGAAAGCGCATATCATAATGAGCCACCGACAAACCGGCCTCTTCTGCTCGTGCTATAGCTTTTGCCGCCCTGTTACCAATAGGTCCTAAAGAAAGCAAAGCGATCTCTTTTCCGTCTCGAAGTTGAACGCCCGTGCCCACTTCTATCCGTTCCATCGGCTGATGCCAATCGGCTACAACGCCCTTTCCGCGTGGATATCGGATGAGGAAAGGCCCGTGGCCCGGCTCTTGCGCTGTAAACATCAAATTGCGCAACTCTATCTCATTAAGAGGCGATGATATGGTCAAATTCGGCACGCAACGGAAACATGACAAATCGAACGCACCGTGGTGTGTCGCGCCATCTGCGCCCACCAAACCGGCTCGGTCAAGACAAATGACCATATCCAAATTCTGCAATGCAACATCATGAATTACATTGTCATAAGCTCTTTGCATAAATGACGAATAGATATTACAGAAAGGCATCATACCCTCCTTCGCCAAACCTGCAGAAAACGTAACCGCATGCCCTTCAGCGATTCCAACATCAAATGTGCGTTCTGGCATCTCGTGCATCAAGAAAGACATAGAGCATCCAGAAGGCATGGCCGGAGTAACCCCGACAACCTTGTCGTTCATATGAGCCAACTCCACCAAAGTGTGTCCAAACACATCTTGAAACAACGGTGGCGTATCGGCCGTAATAGGGGGAACAATACGTTTTCCAGTATTCTTGTCAAACTTACCTGGAGCATGCCATTCGGTAGCAGACTCCTCGGCAGGCTTGAATCCTTTCCCTTTCTTCGTCTTTATATGCAGCACTTTCGGCCCGTCGAAATCTTTCACGTCGCGAAGCACCTTCACCAACTGAATCACATCATGACCGTCAACCGGACCAAAATACCGGATATTCAATCCTTCAAAAAGATTGTGTTGATTCGTCAATATTGCCTTCAGGGAATTGTTCATGCGAATGAACCCTTCTCGCTGCGACTCCTTGACCAATCCTATCCGTAGGCAAAAACGATACAGTTTGTTTCGCCATTTGTTATATGTCTGGGAAGTGGTCAACTTCACCAAATATTCACTCAAACCGCCCACCACATGGTCAATCGCCATATGATTGTCGTTCAAGATAATCATCAGATTATTGTCGCAAAAAGAGGCATTGTTTAGACCTTCAAAGGCCAAACCGCCCGTCATGGCACCATCTCCGATAACCGCTATCGTCTGGTGTCTGTTTTGGAAATGCCTTTGGGCGACTGAAATACCTAAGGCTGCAGAAATAGAATTGGAAGCATGTCCAGCAATGAACGAATCATAAACGCTCTCTTTAGGATTAGGGAATCCACATATTCCTCTGAACTTTCTGTTCGTACGGAAAACAGAACGGCGCCCCGTCAAAATCTTATGCGTATAGGCTTGATGCCCTACGTCCCAGACGATACGATCTTCTGGCGTATCAAAAACATAATGTAATGCAACCGTCAATTCAACGGTTCCAAGACTCGCTGCGAAATGTCCAGGGTTATTGGACAACTCATCAATGATGAAGCGACGCACCTCATCACACACCTGAGGCAACTGCTCCACCTTCAGTTTTTTCAAATCTGAAGGATATTCAATGTTCAACAGCAATCTATCATCTGTTTTTTCTTCCATCTTCCTATTCTTTTCTATACTAACTTGCAAAGATAATTAATTTATTTATTAACGATAGGAAGATGAGAATTTCTTTATTAACACTTTACTTTCTCGCCCACGATATCACCCGCTCCCCTCTTCAACAGACAAACCAATAGAGGGACTGCATAGGACGAGTTTTTTCGCCCTATTTCACCTCACTCCTCCATTTTTCTCCAAAAATTTTCATAAACATTCCATCACCGAATTTCAAAACTCAATCCTCCATCTTCTCCCAATCCAACATTTACACCACAGCCTACATTCAGTTCTCCAGCAAGAAGCATCTTAGAAATAGGACGTCGCAAATAATTGCGTATAACGCCCGCTACTTGCCTTGCTCCATATTTAGGCGTAAACCCTTTGAAAGCCAACATTTTTTTAGCCTCCTCGGTAATCTTCAAATCTATATTTTGAGCCTTCAACAACGTCCTAAATCCCTGAAACTGAATTTCAAATATCTGCATCAACATATCCTCCTTTATCGGAGAGAATGGAACAATTTCTGATAGACGAGCCAAAAATTCCGGACGGAAATAGGCGCCCATCACCTCCATCATCTGAATGGTCGTAGGTATCCTCCCCTCCTCCATCTCCCGTGATATCCACTCGCTACCCACGTTCGATGTGAAAATAATAATTGAATTGGAGAAATCTCCTTCTTTTCCTAAACGGTCATGCATTCGCCCTTCGTCCAATATCTGTAGGAATATATCAAAAACGGAAGGATGGGCCTTTTCTATTTCGTCAAACAATACAACAGAATAAGGCTGTTGACGAATTTTATTCACCAACAAACCGCCTTCCTCATATCCCACATAACCCGGAGGGGCGCCATAAAGCAATGCGGCCGAATGTTCCTCCTTAAACTCAGACATATCGAATCGTATCATTGCCTTTTCATCATTGAACAAAGCCTCCGCTAAAGCCTTTGTCAACTCCGTCTTTCCAGTTCCTGTCGGACCCAGAAAGAAAAACGAGCCAATAGGCTGCCCTTGCTTATTCATACCGCTTCGCGACTCCAATATTGCGTCCACTAAAGCCTTCAATGCTCTGTCTTGCCCAACAACTCTCTGACGGAGAATCTCTTCCATATTCATCAAACGATCCCTTTCCCCCGTCTGGATTTTACCGATAGGAATGCCTGTTTTGCTGGCCACGACGGAAGCGACGTGTTCCGAAACGATTCGTGAAAAAGGGGCTTTAGACAACACATCCAACTTTTTCTGCAAAGAAACCAATCGTTCATACAAAACTTTCGTTTCTTCGGGTTCATTTATTCGATAATCCAACATAGATTTGGCAAGCGGACTCATTCGTGCCAACATGTCCGACTCTATCTTTAAGAGGGACGATTTCAAGTCATCATCTGACTTATTTTCTTCTGAACAAACCAGAGAATCTAACCTCTGCGCCAAAGAGCGAGATTCAGAAGCACCAACTTCATTCACCATCTTCACGGAAGCCATCGTCCTATCCAACAAGTCAATAGCCGAATCTGGCAGACATCTATCTTGGACATAGCGTTTTGCATAACGCACGGCATCCCGTATGGCACTCTCCTCCACCTCTAATCGATGAAACATCTGGTAATCCCGCATTCGGAAACGCAACATCTCCTCAGCCTCATCTTCTGTGGGTTCTTTTATGCAAAGCGTTTCAAACATACGGCAAAAAGCAGTATCAGGCTCAATCAACTTTCTATACTCATCCGTTGTTGTCGTTCCTATTAGCGTAAAATCCCCATTAGAGAGTTCAGATTTTAGTATATTCAACACGCCTGAATGACTCTGTTTATCATCAAGTAAGGTATGAATATCATCCACAAACAGAATGACGCGATCTATTTGACGAAGTTCTTTTACTATCGACTTCAATCGCTCTTCGACTTCACCTTTATAGGTTGCGCCAGCTATCAGCGCTCCTGTATCCAATTGCCAAACCTCCGCCGTTTCTAAAAATTTGGGAACCTTCCCCAAGGCGATATTATACACTAAACCATTCATCAAGGCACTTTTCCCTACACCAGCATCTCCGGTTATCATTACATTAGGCTTGGAAAATCTAGCAAGAATCTCTTCTATCTGCATCAATTCATTGTCTCTACACACTATAGACGTTACCTTCCCCGAACGATACTCCTCTTTTTTATCAATGCAATACTTTTTTAAGGCCGTTACTTGCCTATTGTCTTTATCTGATTCATTCCCTTCCTTATAGGAGAACGAGCGTTCCGTTTGATTTGAATCTTGGGTAAAATATTCCAAGATTTCTTTCTCCCTTATGGGGAAAGATCGAAGTTGGTCAACCGAAAATGCGACCGTAGGCTTCGACATTGCACAAAGGACACAGATGGGATTAATTTCCAACAAGCCCAAACCAAGTCGCACCTTATCCGCCTCTTCCATCGTTCTTTCTACCGCCACATCTGCCTCTATCTCCATCACTCCCAAATGTTTCTCACATTCGTCGATGCGAATTTCTGCCCATTCTTCCAAATAGGGAACATCCTTTCCTATAGAGCGAACAAACTCACCTAACCCAACTTCCCGATGAAGCATAGCCTTCAACAAATGAGCAGGAGAATATTTGTCATTACCCAATTCTCGCGCCTCCGCCTTTGCAATCCGCACCGCAGACTGCATCTCTTCATTCAAATTTATATATTCCATTTACAAAACAAGATTGATAATTATTTCGTTAAATTTCGCCATCATTCAGAAGTGACAAACCTCGCCACTCTAACTCCTCCGTAATCAAAGATTCTATTATGTCTGGGAACCCAACAAAGTCAAAATAATTATGAGATCTAATAAAACTTAAGAAATCATCATTTTCAACAAGCTCCACTCGGAATTCATTATGATTAGTCATTATGCCTGATTTATGACAATAATAGCTAACATAAGCTGCTATTTTCATACGTTCTGACAAAGAGAAGTCCTGTAAATAGAAAGGAGAATCCCCTCTAATAGAAGTTAAGACATCTGAATAGTAACAAATAAATAGTGCATTTTTATGAAACTCCAATTCTTCTAAATTTTCACATAAATAACAAATCAAACCTTCATGTATATGCAAAATCCCATCAAAATCACGACGGACAAATAGACCATCGTATGCAAGTTTTTCTCTATTTCTATTTGAAAAATCATTCAACAGTTCAATTGCATTTTCTATAACTAAATTATTGATATCAACATTCTTATCGAAATCATATTTTTTACATAATTCAATTAATAAACTAGGGGCATTATTCTCCAACCAAACAAATGACGATCTACTTTCATGGAAAATAAAATTGTTGAAATGAAAAGCTAAGAGTACTTTCGAATGATTGTTTTTTATCTCGACCGAATTTTCATTTCCAGCCAAAGATACTATTCCATAAAGGTTTGGACAAAAAACCAGAAATCTACCAATAGAATCATATACATAAGATTTCCAAAAATCGCCAATAACTGCACCATCAACCATTTGCATCTTTTGTTTTTGAAGTAACCTATCTAGTTTATTTCCTTCTATATAGACATACCGACATAACCCTTTCTTATACAAAACCTCATTGGATTCTATCGACAAATCGACGCCAAAAAACAGTTTAGAGTTTTTCTTAACATTATCCATATGTGGCTTTAAATAAGCACATTTTTCTAATGCCAACCGGTATGCTTCCATCGCTAAATCGGTATACTTCTCTTGAAATTCAATTGGCATAACCTCATCACCAAAGGAATCTATATTATCGTAATACATTTTCACGTCATCAATTTCCATTCCGCATATCAACCTTTTTATTTAATACTGTCTCAACTTTTCTACCAAAAAAGAAAATCCCTCCAATCCGAAATATTCATTATCGCTCAAAAACTCAAGAAATACATTATTATCCATCATCGTTTTTACAAACATATCAGAGTTTGCGTATTCATTATACCTATCAAAATAATATATTACATAGGCTGCTATTTTCATACGTTCTTCCTCAGTATATTCAACCAAAAGCTCAGAAGAGCCGTCAAACGAACCATAAACATCATCTTTGAATACATTCCGCAAGTTATCGACCAACCAACTACTTTCGATTTTATAATCAACTAAATAACTCAATAATCCTTTATGAATATATAACTTTCCATTACCATCATGCCCTACAAAAACATCTTTATATGCGGCCCTGATCAAGTCCACATTATCTCCATTTCCTATTTTCTCCAAAACATCATCTATGACTAACTTATTGATTTCCGAATTAGAATCATAATGATAAACAAGGCACAAATCTTTCAAAAATTCTGATTTATTAGATAATAGCCATCGGAAAGATCCAATGTTATTGAAAAAGACATAATTACTTAAGTGATATGTCTCTTTAATTTGAGGAGCATTCCAAATAAAAGAAACTTTATTTCCGATTTTCATATATTTGCCGTTTATCGGATCTACTTCACAATTTTCAACAGCAACAATACCATTTATGGTTGGTTTTTTTACCAAAAAACCTCCCTCCCGAACATATATGAATGATCTCCAAAATCCTCCCAACAATGTATCGTTAACCATGTTCATGAATTTTTTTTGGGCTATACGTTCCTCATGAGCATTACTATCATCTATATACCTAGCCAAGCATACTTTATACAAAATATCATTAGAGTCACATTCGATATTATAACCAAAAAAATCTTTTGACCTCAATTGAATGACATCTAATCCCGGCTTTTCATATCCCATTTTTTTCAAAGATTCTGAATAAGTTCGGATAGCATAATCAGAATATTTATCATCAAAATCAATATACATCACATCATCTGCTGTTTCATCGTAATTTGCATAATAATCGACAATGTCTTGAGGATTAATTGTTATCATATCATACATAACAGAATCGTCCTTTTCGTAATTGATTACAATCTTTTCAACCATTGCAACTGTATCTGAAGCATTAATTACAGGTGACGCATTTTCCTGTATGCCAATTTGTTTTTTTTCATTACATGAAAAAAACATAACAATAAAAAATAAAGTACTTACTATTTTATTCATCTTCAAACTTCGTTTTTCCTTGTTTGGTCCTGTTTCCTTTTTCTTTTCTCTCTTTTTGTTTTTTTAAATTTTCATTTGAATCCAGATTACTTCTTTTTATTTCTGAGACTGACCCATTATAGTCGTATATCTCTATTACCTTTTCTTGTTTACCTTGTTCATTTTTTATATATTTAATTTTGTACTGTTCTACGTCAAGATACAACGAAGGATTACACCGATTAGTAAGCCCATCATGATATGTATCTTTACTTTTAATTTCAAAATGGATATGAGGACCACTTGTTCCTATATCATTACCATATTTCACTCCTGTCCTTCCTGTAGTTCCAATCGGCTGACCAGAGGAAACAACTTGTCCAACACTAACAAAGATTTGTCTCATATGCATATATACTAAATACAAATCATTGGAACTCTTGTCAAAAGAAGGACCTTCTATTATTTCTCCAGAATGCAAAGGCTCATATTTTTTCCTTCTCTTTTGGAATAATTCTAACGATTCTTGCGATATCTTTAAAACGATATACTGATTACAATCATCCTCATCATAATCCAATTTTTCTTGAGAAGATTTCTTAACTCTTGTTATTTCACCATCTACACATGCATAAGTCAAAGTTCCTTCTTCTGCGTAAATGTCTAAACCTTGATGAGTTCTCGAACCTCCTTTTTTCTTATCTAGGAATACCGCATTATAAGGCAACTCATTCCCATTCTGAGAAAAAAAAGCAAGCTTGAGGGTTTTTAACTGGATCTGTCCAGAACCCTGATGTTTGATTACTCATCCATTCGCACCTATCCAATTCAAAATTTTTAGACATATTTTCTTTGAATCGACGTGCTTTCAGCTTGTAATTTGTTGTTTTCTCCCCTTTTTCATCCTTTATTTCGACATCATTACCCATCACTTTTGAACAATAAAAAAATACACTTTCTTCATTTCCTTTCCCATTGCATAAATGGTATTGATTAGCGTATTTTCCAAATAGGTAGCACATACTTGCAACCGTAGCTAACTCAATATTATTTTGAAATGAGTCACATCCGTCTTTCATTATATCTACAGTCTTGTCATAAAAAACATTGAGCAATCGTTGGACCATCATATACAAACTTCTACCTGTTATTTGGACAAATCCACCTCCTCGATATCTCCATCCGTCACCACTATCTTCTGATCCATTTCCATTTGTTTTCGAGTACATAAAATTGAAAATCGACCTTTTTTTATCCAATTCATCTGTTTTGGAATAAATATCATCCAGTTTCTTCTTCATGCCTTGCTTATACACACGATTATCAGAAGAAACCTCTTTCTTTCCCGAGGTATCAATCTCCGATTTCCACTTTTTGTTTTCCCACTTACCTTGAAATATCTGACTCGGTTTAACATTTTCCAAAGAAGATCTAGAATATATACCAGTCTCGGACACAGGAATCAAAGAATCGCCTGATTCCACAGAAACTTGAGCAAAAAAATAGGCTTTGATCCAACACGTATCCATATGTAAACGACGCATATATTTGGTATATGTTTTCGCTACAATTTCTACATTTTTAGAAGATGCGTTAGGGAAAATTTTCTTTAGACGTATAGCCATCTCTTCTGCAGACTCATGGCATCTAGGACATTTTATTCGAGTATTTTTGTCTATTTTTTTTTCTCTCTCAATCGTCTCCCCCACAACAACTGGTGCCAATGTTGAAATCACACTTGAAACTTGGTCGTTATTGACAAGTATTAATTTCAACTGCTTCAAATAACTTCGACATTGGTTCCTTTTCTTTTCTTCTTTTTGTAATGACTCCAACAATTGGTCGGATTCCGCTCTTATAATGGTATTTAGTTTTTTGTAATCATACGGAGTTGAAGGATATGTGTATAGACACTTTTCCCCATCATATATTTTAAAGAATACAAGCGTTGGGTGTTTCGAAGCCTCTCCTTCTGGAGCTGATACAACGACATAGTTGGTCACGCATCCGTCCTCATCTGGTGCATTCAGTTTCCCTTCTATCAATAATTGTGTTTCTCCATTCTTCCTATTCTGATAGTAACGTATAGTCAATCTTTTTCGAAGATCATCACTTACATTTACCAAAAACAATTGGATAGGGACCTGGGTTCCGAAATTTAAGACATCGTATAATGGACGCCCTTTCGAATTGGCAAAATAGCCTGACACATAAACCTTATTAGTGACTTGTAAATACTTCCCCCAAGTTGCATAATAATATCCTTTCCGTTCGCCTTCCAAGGCTCTCATATCAGTCACTGACTCTGAAATAGGATTAGAGACACAAAAATATAGGTCCGCAAAATCACCAGAAAAACACTCTCCCTTAAATACCATAGATGTTTCGTCTGGTTTCAAATATGACCATAAGTTGGACTTTTCCGACACTTCAACATAAACCTCTCCATCTGCATTCAACTTCACACATTCGTCCAACTCCTCCACTTCTATTTTTTCGAACTTGTTGACATTCCACATTGTTTTATTATGAAGCCATAACGAAAGCCTTAACGTTGCCTTGCTTTCTTCTGTTTGAGCCCATGCTGGAATACATAAATGCAAATAAAACGATTGCCTAAAACCTATTTGCGATATGGGACGTTTCTTTCTGTCACAAAACTCCCAATATTTCACCTTCGGAGCCAAGACTTCAAAAGACTTTGCACTCGGTCCTCTTTCTCCCATCCAAACTTTGAGTTCGGCTAATCCCTCCTCCAAGAAACGGACCTTATAACAACCATTCAAGCACACAACTTGAAGGTTGTCTCCCTCCAATCGAATATTTCCGTCTCGAAACTTATCGTATTCTCCATATTTATAGTTCATAGTTAAATTATAATCTATGCCCTTAAAAAATTGATTGGAGACAGTACTGACATCCAAATTCGTCACCTCGTTGGCAACTATCATCACTTGACATTTTGAGCCACTACTATTACGAGTTCGGACATGCGTATTTGTAAGATTAACCCCGACCGTATAATTCCCCTCTTCTTTGAATAGGCTAATAAACGAAGGTCCTTTTACCTCCGCCATTTTCTTGCCACCTTTACATACTGTCCAAACTGCATTTTGCATTTCAATTTTTGAGGAAACTGATGTTTCTGCCTCCCTTGTTTCATTCTCGTAATCTTTTTGCATCTCTGGATCAGCAAACTTCAATTTAAATGTCAAGGAAGAGCCAACCCGTAACAACGGAAGATTACTATTATTGTCAAAAACAACAGAGACAAAATCTTCCACGCCAAAAAACTTTGCAGACTTTGACTGAATCGGTTTATTTTCAGTTTTTCCGTCCTTCATTCTATACAAGAATAACTCTACTGTATAAAATATCTCCGAATTACATGGAATGAAAGTCAATGATTGTTTTTCTAATTCACAGAAAAGATGATCCGAGACATCTTGACGATTTTCTCCTTCGCCCGCAAAGATTGAATATCTAATAAAATCACGAGTTTCATCAAAATCATACTTCATATCAACGGAAATTTTCACAGGAATTCCAGTTTTGACGTATTTAGTGTCATTCTCCCTTAACTTTTCATTTCCAACGGAAAGTGAAAGCATTGAATTGTCCGACTCCACTTTGATTGTCAAAGAACACGAAGAATCGTAGGGTGGCTTCTTGTTTTTTTCCTTCACATATTCCCCCTTTGCAATCTTTCGAGCAACATTTTTGTATTTCATCAAAAAAGAGTTACCCATTCCCTCTATGTAATATGTTCCTGTTTTTTGAAAAGGTATAGAAAAAGGTGACCCCACCAAACTAAAAAGATGTAATGAATGAACGAATGAAAACTTGGTTTTAGACTTATTATCTTTACTATCAACTTCTGCCTCACTCTTTTGGAACAAAACCCAACTAACAGGTTTATCATCAATACAATTACCATTTCTATCAAAGGCATGGAACATCAATCGAGAATTTGAACGGACAAACAGTTCCGGCATCTTTTTGAGTTCTTTCGTACCCAAAAACACCTTAATAGAGGTCACTCCGAATTCAACATTGTTCTTACCTATAATAGTTTTGTCTGTTTTCTCGAGTACATACAAACTATTTGTCACAACCTGCATTTCCTCCTCAAATTCAGACAAATCTATCATAGAAACAGATTGCTGTTGTCCATGATAGAGACACGTAATTTTACCGCCATATTTCGAGCATATCATTTCGCTACTATCCAAAACCATATTTTCATAAGATTTTGTTGAGTCCCAATTTCCGCCACAATATTCACATAGCGGGGCTTGTTTATTCGGATTTAAATTACATTGACCGAAAGGTGCAATCGGAACTTGAAAAGTGGCTTCATCTGTCGTAACAGCCGGTTTGCCTTGAACCATCACCCGTTGGTTTTTCGTCACAACAATTGGGCAAGGGACCAACCCTTGATCACAAGAAAACAAGGCTCCTTGAACAGCATAAAAAGCTCCACTCTGACTATCCTTACTCTTAGACATAATTCACTTTTTCTTTATACTGATACTGATTTGTTTATGGTAATCACTCTCCGACTTAGCATCCAAACTCCAATCTATAGAAAGCGGCACACCTTGATCATCTAAAAGCGACTCTGCATTTAAAATGACAGATAATGAATCGTCAGGAGCCAACTGCAAATACTGAAATATAGATTTCATATCAGACTCATCCTCATTCAATTGACCCTTCATCCGTATTCGATTGTAACCACTCTCTTCTGATAGAATCCACTCTTCTGCAATGACACTCTTTGCCCGACCAAACAGATTATCCCAACTTGAGTTCTGGAACAAATTCTTTACTTCTCCAAAATCTTGGTAATACCCTCGAAAGAAAATCGAATAAAACAAATCCCGCTTAACACCAGACAAGAATAGATCTTCGGACTTTATCACATTGTCAAACTGTTCAATATAATCAGTCATACTATCCATTACTTGCGCCTCTTCGCTAATGAAAAAACGGTCAAGATACATCTTGCAATGGTCCCATTTACGCAAAACATCATCTTTGTTTTTAATAGACCTCAACACTCCATCGTCTGTCAACGACAAATGCAAATCATTCATCACCTCCGCTGCCTTCACAAAACATTGTTCCACTGGGTTTTCGCAGAAACGTTTTCCATTAAACAAATAATCCGATCTCCGCACCTTTACGGTGTTTTCATTCTCAAAAAGAAGGTTCGCATGTCCAATAATCTCAGACCGTCTTCTCCCTTTAGAATATCGGCTCCCCTCTAATAGAACATTTTTCTGAATAGAATATTGCAATTCATCTAAAAAACATTTTATTTTTAACCTATTTTTCATAAATCAACCTAAAACAGATTTACCTTACCTTTGCTTTGCACATCGACATCACCTCCCGTTGCCAAGATTAAATTATCATCAGTACTATCAATTTCCACTTTTTTTGATTGGAGGTTAACTGATGTTTTTGCATTCACCTCAAAAAAATCAGAACTATACGACACTCCCTCCACAGCACTCACTTGGAGAGAATTAGAAGAGACTTCTAATTCCACTCCTGACAAAACCTTCAAATCCTCTTCTGCATTGACAATCATTGTTCCTTTAGAACTAATGGTCATAGCCTCTCCTGCGTCAATACTTATGTTTTTCGCAAGCAACGATATTGAGTTCTGTGACGAAATAGTAACATTCATACCACTGGTGTCCAATTGAATGGTGTTCCCATTTTTATCACTTATCGTTATGCCATATTCACCATTCTCATCATCATTGAAAATGATTTGATGTCCTCCACGAGTTTTAATGGATTTGACTGCGTTCCCGTCACCACCTCCGGCTGCCGTGCTTCCTCTATACAAACTTCCAATCACATATGGACGATTAGGATCTCCATACTCAAAGCCCACCATAACTTGGTCTCCCTTTTCGGGGATGAAAACAAAGCCTCTATTTCGGGGTACATCTACACTCCCACCTCCATTGGGCATCAAGATACGAATCCAATTTGTACTCTGCCATTTAGGCTTCTGCCATTCAAACTGTACTTGTACACGCCCCAACCCCATGGGGTCTTCATTATCAGAAACAACGGCCAATTCCGGATAAGCTTTTGGGAAGGAGATTTTCAGCGGCAGCGATTCCACACATTCGGGAATAGCCTTAAAATAATTGCTGTAATTACCGTTCTTATCTATCCGGTGAACTAATGCAACGACTCGGAATCGCCCTAACGCCCCTACATTCATCTTAGGAGGGAACGCAATTTCAACAATCCCGCCTAAACGAAAATTACAAGTTCTTGTTTCTCCCTCCACGTTATACATCACGCCGGCTAACATCTGCTGGCGTAAGTCCATCATGTCTTTCAAACTATACGATGAAGAAAGAGAGGCGGCACTCGGCTGTACAGCCATCTCTTCAAAAATCGTATCCGCCCGTTTCTCTATCTCACGAAGCACACCTGATGCAGAAAAGTTTCCTTCATTCGTAGTATAAACATCTTCTTCGAAAAAATAATCGTATGCAGATGTTCGATGAGGGACACCTTGGGCCGACGTGCGTAAACTGATAATATCCTTATCAAAGAAGAGAGGTTCAACCTCCCCCTTGTTCGCGACCCCAAAATGAATTTTTTTCCCATCATAATAAAATGCTTCTCCGAAAATAGAAGAGAGCCGATTCAGAAAAGAAAAAACACTCTCATCATAGCGCATCAAGAATGGGAGTACCCCTTTAAAATTCGGTTCACATGAAAGGGGGATGCCAACCTTCTCAACCAATTGAGTCACAACATCCATCAACTGACAATCTACAAATGAATCTCGCCCTTTTACACCATCCAATTTTACGATATCGCCAGACCCAATAATATGTATGCGATTGCTGCGATGACAAGTTCCCATGTCATGGGAAGTCTCCCAAGCCTCAATCTGAACATCCGTCACAACACCAGAAAACTCATATGGAATGCCAGCATCCAAATGTTCAAAACGAATCAACAAATTTGACCCTATATGAGCCACTTGATCTCCAAGCGACACTTGCCACAGTTCATCGTGAGACATATGCTCCTTCACCACTTCAAATCGGTGGCAGGCATTCATTTCCTGCTCCAAGACCAATGATTCAAAAGATATTTCTTCTCCGTCTAATCGTATCTTCGGCCTTACAGGATTAAGATTCTGTATCATAGAATATATATTTCTACATTTTAACTTTGAGCATATTCACTATTCCAACTTGCCTCATCATCTCCTTTGGTCCCATCCAACTTGATGACAAAACTTTTCGCCGGGAAATATGGGGTGATATGAATATCCAGATATACACGGTCTTTTTGATTAGGGTCTCGTTCCAAACGCATAATCTTGGAACGCTCAATCAAACGGTCAGGCCCTTGAATATTATCCAAGAACTTTACAATCTGCGACCTCAAATCACGTTCTGTCATTCCGCTCCAATTCTCAAATGACCTTCGATTCAAAAAGTCAAAAAGAACTTTTGTGATATAATCGAAAACGCGCACCACCGAATAGGTCTGTAAACCAAGGTTATCTCCATTAAAAAGTGTCTTTGCTGAAAATGCCATCACCTTGCCATATTCATTCACCATCGGCACCAGTCCCATTGAATCTAATTGAGAAATCTCACTTTTTCGAAGAGGGAATGCTACAGACTCCACCTCGTTCAACCCACCATACTTCTTTCCTGCCGTCACTTGAGACATTAATGTCGAATATACCCTACCAGCCAAGGCAGCCGCAGGTGAGACATGCAAATCTTCTGTTTCGCCAATCTCTTTATATGCGGGACGTCCCACCAACCAATTACAGCACATCACCGTATTACTTCGGTAAGCATCCCCTCCAGCCAAATTAGCAGAATAGAACATATCTACCACATCGTCAGGATTTTCCAAATCCGCAAAATCAGTAAAAAGCATTACCTTGTTCGAATTAGCAATCTTAGCCCATTTTTCGACCACCATATTAGAACCTAAATAGCCAGGAATGACCAACAACGAGTAGTTGTCTCGCAAATCCAATCTATCATAATTCTGTTTCAATTCATCGGCCACATAATCAATAAAACGAGAATTGTCTAAATCAGTAATCTGTTCTGGCGATGCATTGACAATCGTAACATTCGATAATTTATCCACCTCCGTATTCTTGAAAAACAATTGGACAGAACGATACGAACGCTCTAAATCCTTCACGGCATCAACGGCAATCATTTGGTTCTTAGTCAACAAATCACCAACACTATCGGCATTTGCCTTACATTGGCCAACCATATCAGAAACCGACTGAGTACCAGTCAACAATTCAAGCCACAAATCAATCTTGCTGGCCAACTCCTTCCTTTCGTTAGCTTTCTGCTCCTCCACTAAAAACATTTTTTTTCTCGCCTTCCGCTCCGGATTAACATTTTGAATGCCATCAATTACCGACTCCAAAAATCCGAAACCTCCATAACGTGACAACCCGTTTATTGCCTGCTCCAATGCTTGTTGCGAAAAAACGGCGATATTTTCTTTAATTCCAGCCTGATAGGGCGTATTCTGCTCCGCCTGCTGCATAACTTCTCTTTCCGACATCTTTTATAGTGTTGATGATTCTTTTAATTCATTTTTTAGTTGAGTAAGAGCTTGTACCATAGCCTGACGACTTTCTGCATTCTCCAATGCTTTTTGAAGCACCTTATTCGTACGAAGTTGCTTAACTAATTTTTCGTAAAACTCTTTTTTTATAGCCAAACTTCCCAAGAAAGGACTATTCTCCGTCATTTTCTTCACCTGGAAATCAGCTGTATTCGTGAATCTAAAATTTTCTTTGACAGTCTGACCGTCCATATTTTCAAATTCTACATCCACATTCGGCTGGAACTTGGCATAGACCTCCTCCACCGTTTTAAGATCGCCTACCGCTTCAGGCGAAATAGGTTCCTCGGATGTCAACATTCCGACAAACATCGTTCTATTCTGAGGAATATCGGCAATACCTTCTGAGGCATTTACCTTCACTTCATTTCCTCCAATCTCATAATTCATTATTCCCATATCTACTGCTTTCGTTTTTTGAACAAAGACTTGGTGCAGAAACCCACACCAAGTCCACCAAACTTTCATTATGCGACTGGCCAATTTTCTTCGTACTGAGCGCCGCCAATCTTAATAATCTGAGCTGAAATCGTGATGCGCAAAGTCATCGGCGCATTACCAACGATGTCAATTCCCTCTTCAAAATCAATAACATACGCATTTTCGAAAGACAATTCTTTCATTTTTGACTCTTCGTCGCCTTTCTTAAAGACGATGCTTCCACTAAACGGTTTGAATTGGTTGACCATATGCTCCAAAATGGTAGTGTCTGCCGTGGATTCCACACGCACAGTAATACGTCCACCATAAATGTTAGATGACGGACGTCCTTTTGAGTCAACATCACGATGTAGTTCGTACTTGCATTCAAGCACATCATACTCCTTTCCTCCTAAATTCAAAGATGATCTAAAAGCCATACTTAAAAAATTAAATTAAAACATTATTAAATTATTACTCAAACATATACGATTGGCCAATCTAATATCGAGTATTTCTATTTTTTCAATGATTTGTTTTCTCAGAAGCAAACAGAACTTGTTTCATTCAATCCAACCAGACTCTAATAAGATTCCGTTGAAAGATATTTCCTTTGCTGAGACAAGTAACGATGCATGCGTACCTTTTCCCATATTGACTCTTTGTTTGAGATACACACACGCCGCTTCCACAAAAGCGATACGCAACGGCGCCGTTCCCGTCTGATTCTTAAAAACGACTTCGCCACTCTTACGCATCCAACGACTCGTTGCCCACTGCAGCAACAATTCATCTGGAAGCTGAGAAAGTGTAAGATTCAACTTTGCCCCTTTCACCTCAAACTGAGGCTCTCCTCGATTGTCAACTTGCTGCATTAAAGAAGTTGAAAATGCGGCAATAGGATAAATCTTACCCATAAAGTGCAATTCAGCAAAAACATTTCCGTCAGGTTGAGAGAACGGTGACAACAATGAACTAATATCGTATTTCATACCCTACCCGTTTATACATTTTTCCATTCATTTTCCACCTTCACTTCTCCCAACAGAAGATTTTTTGCCACTATCGAAAGAACCGTTGAACAATAATTCTCATCGTCCTCCTTATAGTTAATATCAAGGGCTACGCAAGCACCATTAGAGAAAGATACCTTCTGTATAGGCATTCCGTCCATATCAAAAACCACAATATTGCCGTCTTTATATTTTCGAGAATTGAGAATCCACTCCAACATCTCCGTCGTCGGTAAATTGGCAAATGAGAGCGTCAATTTCCCAGCACGCACTTCTCCCTGTGGCTTACCATTCTCATCCGTATCCTGTACTATATCATAGGAAAAGTCAAACAATTCAATTTTTGGCTCTCCCTTATCTACCAAAAGAGGACTTCCCTGACCTAAGAGACCATAAGTCGCACTTAACTGCAAAACACTTTTATATCCAAACATCTTTTTTCTTATTAATCAAACAAACAAGTCAAACCACATTTATCTACGGCAAACAATCCGCCTCTATTCGATAGTAGATCTGACCATTAAACTCAAACCTGTTAGCAGAAGCAATTGCCTCATCTAACAGCTTCTCTTTACGCAAAAAATACTCTTGTAGTTCATCAATTTCTCTATCTACAATTCTTTTTTTCTTCCTGAGATCTTTTAATACATACCGATTCATCTCCTTATTGAAAGAGGGTAAAGAACAAATAACCTGCTGATTTTCAGAAAGCGTCATACGTTTTAGATTTCGCTTACTTTGAGAATAGACCTTCTCATCTTGTGCCCATTCAATGAATGCATTACGCATTTTCTTTCGAGATTTTGAAGTATTCAAATACCTATGAGGAAGAGAATCTGACGCTGCCAATTGCGTATGTTCTTCTAAATCCAAGCAAGACCGACCTCTCTCCTTTGTGGATTTTTTGGATGACGAATATTTATAGTCCACCCTATACTTGGTTACATCTTGCATATAAGATTTAATCCTATTCAACTCTTTTTCTGTCAAGAAAAGGAAATATTTTCCCTTCTCCATGTTTGCTTTTTCTACTTGTAAATTCACAGAGAATCTTGTATAAGGATCCAATGTGGACATCGGTTGAAACAGAATCGGATTTAATTCAAATTTGCCATCTATTCCATTTAATTCCAACCAAGTAGGATACATAGAAGTCCGTCCGACACCCGCTTGCTTAAATGCCTTCTGAATTCGTGACAGTATGTCTTCATTATCCGAGACTATCTCCGCCACTATCGAATCGACAACAGAAACAAGCATGTCTGGCGGCAAAAGTTCCTTTTTCTTAGGGAATAAAATCCAACCTTGCCACATACTATTGCGAGGATAGTCCAAGGCATATACATTCTCCGATATTTCACGATATTGGTTATTCATTGACAACTGTTCCGAATGGACCAAATAATGACGTTTTTTTTGACTGAGTTTAGCAGACGAACGGCTAATCATATCTTCCACTTGGAGAACAAAATTATTAAACGAATTCCCTTGATCAGAATAAATTTGACACCCTACCAAACGAGCATTCAACTCAACTAAGTTATCAATAACAGATGATTCTACTTGAGATTTATAATTTCCATTTTCTCCTATTAAAACAAATACATTACACTCTTCCTTATAATCTGACACCCAACGAAAAGATTGTTTCAAGGCTTTCCAAGCATCTCCACTAAATGAAACAGGACGATTAATTAATCTGTCACCATATCGTTCTAAAGAAGTCAACACCGTATCAATATCAGTACTCAAAGGAAAAGATCGCATATTTTTACCATCGTTTTCAAATCCGATTTCATATCCTAATCGAAACGTCATATTAGATTCATGCTTTCTAAATATCTCTGCCAAATGCCGAAACGAAGAGGCTAACTGACCGAACTTATCAAAAACTTGCCTTTGATCAGAAAAGACTAACATTACATTGATGTGCTTTCTATCTAAAGTCATCTTATCTAACATTGGGCGTCGAATAGGCGCACCTGAAAGACCAAACACAAAATTCCGTTTATCATCCATCAATGGAACATTTACGGTCGTACGAACGACAGACAAACTATCATACTGATTACAAATAGAGTAAATTGGATGCCACCCCTTAAAATCAGGTAATTCTGATGCCTCAAAATTCTCTTCGTGCAACAAACTTGAAACATTCACATCCTCTTTCCAAGCACTCTCAAAAGGGACCTCTTTATAGTTCCAATAGAGATACTCCCCTAATGGCATAACCAACGAAGATGATACCCACCCAGCAACCATCGACGAAGCATTTTCTGGCGTAAAACTTTCTTTTCCCACTACAAGACATTTACGTTTATCAACACTTTTTTTAGCCAAGAAAATGGGTTGTTGAAATGGTATTTGAGCTTTCGGAGTCAATAACTCTGGCTCATGAAAAAGTACCACCGAATTTTCCGAGAAAAAGTCCGAACTGCGCACAATCGGATTCGTATCCTTCACCATCGTCATCATCTTGATGACAAAGCCAGTTGCAACATCCGTAGCCGGCCGAGAAGAGAGAAGCAGATTTTCTTTATGCATCCACCCATAGTATTCCACCTTAGATTTATCCTTAATCTGGCCATTCTCAAAAAATTTCGGATCAAACTTCACCAACTTCAAGAAATCGCCCTTCTCTCCAATCACAGCAAATGGCTCCAAAAACGCTGCTTCCTTCATTTGTACTTTCCCGCCTGGATTATAGAACGTTGCATTCCTATTCCTATCAGAATAGACAATCCAAGGAGTACGTTTATCTACCGAATTGGGTACAGCCACTTCGCCACAACAATAATTTCGGCTATACTCTTTCGGGGTCTTCTTCACTTTCGTAAAATAATTGATTGGGGAACAGCCCACCAACCATAGAGAAGAAAGCAACAAAACAAAAAATATCTTCACCATCTTATTCATAAATTATCTTTTGACGAACTTTGACTTACCAACAATTTCTTAATTCCACTCTCATCCGGCAATGATTCTATCACCACCTCATTAATGATCGTGCTACGCTGTCGCCCCATAATATTCAAACCGTAACAATACGAATAAAAGTCATTCTCTTTTTCATTGTTCACTAAAACAATCACCTCCGAATTGCCACCAAGATACTTCTTGAGAACATAATTATAATCCTCGTTAAAAGTGCGCTTGTCTATAATTCTTTGAAGATGCTCTTGAATATCTGACGCTATTAGGGAGAAGACATCTGACGAGTCAGCATCAGCAAATTCGGGCAACACTTCTATAGAATGAACTATAGGATACTCCATATTTTCAGTCAAAAGACGAACTTCATAACATCCTGGCAACGAATATGAATAAATCGGATTTTTATCTTGAGAATCCAACATACCCGACAAGCCGAACTCCCAACGCCAATCATTTGCATTTCCATCTGCCATAAAGACTACCCGCTCATTTTGAACCACTTGCTTTGGTGCAACAATCCGGATGGGACGGCGGATAAGACCGCGCTTTCGTTTCGAGACATTCACCACAAAAAAAGCTTCCAATGCATCGTCAACAGTCAGACGAACTTGATACTTTCCTTCCTTCGCAAATTGATAAAAACCACTTCGCTGATAACTATCCTCACCATCTCCAAACTCCCAATGAACTTTCTCCGCACCCATTGTACTGTCTTTGTAGAACAGAGAATCATTCAACGCCATCTCCTTGGGAGAAACAGAAGCTCGAACGACTCTTCCGCCTATAGTAAACTTGAGCACCAACAAAAAGATCAACACAAAACTTAATAGAAAGAGAACGCATAACATTCCTCTTGAAAAAAACGACTTCATACAACTATCACTGCATAAAATTTAGTTTCTTTTTTTCCACTCCACTCCTACAACGCTCTAAATCAGCGTTGAACAATTCTATGTTCTTCTTGGAAGACCAAAGACGCTCTTTGTCGAACATCCGCATCTCATAAAACAATGCAACGTATTCAAACATACGATAACGATCATCGTGCTTGTTCTTCACATATAGTTTACGAATTTCACCAAGTGAGTAATTAATTTCCCGCTTCTCATACGACGCATTCAAACTTGGATCCACTTTTGCTATTCGACCATCAACAAACTGAATGCGAGCCAACTCCTTCATCTGTACCTTACGGAACGATTCCACTTTAGACATCTGTTCCAAAGCTGCCTGTTTTCCGTCGGCAAACTGATAATCCGTTCGCACAAAGAAAAGGATGAAGCAACACAATACAGATGCCACCAAAAAGATTATCAAAACATAAAAAAAGACAATCGTCCTCTCTCTATTATTCATTTGTCCCATAACTGCATCATTCATAAAACTACTTCTTTGAATAAACCATTTTCCCGACTCGCATCTTTCGTGTAATAGAACGACTTTCTCCACTACATTGAATAAGGTCATCCTTCACTGTCTGTTCTTGTTTGCGCAAAGAAGAGATGGAATCTCGGACATGCAACAAATCATCTAAACGAGTCAATAAATGATTATGAATCAACACATCCTCTTGCGGCAAACGCCCAACTATCGCAGCGACCTCCATCTTTCGTGACACCAAAGAACGCATCAAAAAGTCAGGATTCACATCTTCTGATAGTTCAAAGGCACCATACAGATTGAAAATCTCATCAAAACTTTCTACTATATAATTTTGTTCATTATAAATACGTTCACTTTCATCCATCTTCACACTGATTTTTGCCACCTCCACTTCAGAAGTAAAAAAAAACACTGAAATACAAAGTTGAGTGACGGCTACTGCCATCATCAAGAAAACGGAAAAACGAAGATACCCCCGTATGACATCCTTATGATTAATTGCCTTCATATCATTAATTAATTCAACACTGACGTAAAACCTAATACTGGATAAGACATCTCGCTTTCTGACAAATAAAAAAGCGAGTCCTGTTTAGCCACTCCAATTTCAATGCGCAACTCGGCATCTGCCGGAACAAAAAGGTTCAAGATGCGGACCAACTGCTTGAAAGCGGGACTTTGCTCATAAAACAAATCTTGCCTTTGCCTTGACAAGCCTCTAATTCGCACCTTTACAACGGGTAACGAAATCGAAACGCTATTACCAAGTATGGAGTCTTCTCCTAACCCTACCTCTCCGAGACGCCAGCAAAACATTCCTTCACAAGGAATCTGCTCCATTCTATGCTCAACAAACACCTCACAATCCAAGAAAATTGACAACAAACGTCCGATTTCTGACTCAGAAAGCACTCGGTGACAATGCGTTATAAAATATAGCAGTAGCAATGACTTTTCGGTCGGAAGCCCCTGCACTATAGACCAATGCCGCCCTACAAGTCGAACGAAATCATCGTATTTCGTCTTTTTATCCAAACATAGTTCATAAAGTTGAGCGACGACAGACATTCTATCTATAGCCATTTCGAATGGTTTGAAAAAGAAACGAGCTCTGAATGTTTCTTGCCGTCCTCGTCCTTGTCCGTCGTGAATAGCCTGCCGACTCTTTCCCCCTGCATTGGGAACATTATGAAACAATCCTTCCGGAAGCGACTCATACAAATCCCGACGTCTGAAAGCCACATTCACAAACTCCTTCAATTGATCATGCGAAAACTCTCGCGAAATAGACTCCACGCATTTTCCTTTCGTCGAAACTCCCATACGAGACAACCGTACTAAATCAATAGGCACTCCGCCCTCAACTAATGTAGCGGCTATAAATTCAGCCCGGAAATCCGTATAAATCGTATTTCTTGGAAATTCCATTTCTTGCTTGATCATATTCACTTACTGCTTGAGGTCAACCAACTCTCTCTACCTTTCAACTGGTCCACTTGCTTGTCAGAGAAGGAGATAACCATGTCCTCCTTTCGTCGTCCACCAATTATATCCAAATGGCTAAGTTCGACGAACAACTCTTGCATATTTTTCAAAACGCACTCCAATAAAAGCATCGATTCGCCTATTCTGTTGTGGTTGTACGAATGCGAGATTGATTCATCCAACATCTGCTCAAAAGAGGAAGGAGCAATTCCATTCCACTCTTTGAAATAGTTCATCAAATCCTCCTTTTCCGAACGAGGAAGAAATGCCAAAGCCGTCAAAAACGAACTGGCCATCCTATTCATCACCTCAACCACCTGATAAGGCGAATATTTATAAGATCTATTATGCCAATCGAAATAAAGAGCCGACAACGTCTGAAACAACATCTTACAAACAAGAATGATATTGCTGACAAGCGGCGTTCTATTCGACTGTTCAAGCGCTTTAGACAAGACGATAGAAACCGCAAACTTTATGTCAGCCAAATACGAAGAAAAACGACGGTGCAACTCCAGCAAATCAGGATTGTCCGACATCGAAACAGTCGGCGGTATGTAATTGGCATCCAGAACAAAAGAGTCGTCTTTCTTCCTCAACAATCCGACAATGACACTATTAGGTCCATAGTAGTCAGAAGCATTTTTCAAGCGAGCCATCAAATTCAAACGATACGAAGGCTCAACAAATGGATAACGCGGCGGAGTCTCCATCATATCGGGCTCGCCATACGGATTTCTATCATACGGAGCCACTGTGAGAACCACATTCCAACCATCTTCCGAAACGCCATCTAAGCCATTACAACTACACTCAACACCAACTTCTTTATCAAAATTGATTATAACACCACCTGGGGTTATTCCTCGATAGGAGTTCAAGACCACTTTTGCATGTTCCGCCCTACCTTCCAAGGAAAGAATCGTATCATTCGCTCCCTTCCTTTCCGACAAGATTCCGTAAGCGTACTCTTTCATACAAACCGACAAACCCTGAATCATCTTTTCGGAAAAATAGTTTTCCGTGGCAATAAAATGAGCAGAAGAAACATTCATTCCTTGTACCCAATTCACCAAATTAAAAGCACTTTTCTCCATCTTCTCTCTATTATTCAATCTCTTTTTTCACTCTTTTAGCAACAATCAAATCCTTCTCACCCAAACAGTTATCAACAAAAGATGCATCTGGATCAATATAACGTCTTGTTTTAAAGAAAGACGGTTTATAATAGAACATCCAAGCATATTCCTGTCCTGCACCATTTATCTCAATCGGCCTATCCACTGCCTGCTGATTATAATCGGAGACAATCAGCCCAAACCAATCTCCCACCACCATCGTAGATTTTGCCTTCGCTTTTATACGCATAGATTTCTTATCTTCCGGATGCCGAAAGAGTTCAATCTCACATACCAACAAATCATCCGAACCTAAGGCTTGATATGGCATCGCATAGTTGTCGTCCGTACGATATTTTTTCATTTTATAGATTTCAATCGGAATTTGTAGATAGGCTTGATAAGCCGACATAAAGAATGGTCCGACCAAAAGCGTTAATGCCACACCTCCAGCATAGACACCATATTGAAAACTATTCGTCAAATTGAACCAGATGGAAAAGAATGCCCACGAAAGCAACACTTGAGGAAGAAGCAACAAGAGCAACTTCCCAAATGAACTTTCCAAAACGGGAAGCCATTTTAGTAGCAGATAACGACTCAACACTCCCATCAATAAGAATATGAACTGGACGACAAAAAAAGCATACGGCATAAAATAGACATCCAGAACGCCCAAAGTTCCAAACAACGAGAGCCCGAACGTAGATATACTCAAATAAATTATCACCCGCTTCGTGAGCAGTCCATTCCTTTGAGCAAAAAATAGACTCAATGCCGAAAACACAACAGCCACTATCGGACAAAGAAGATATTTTAGCAATATATTCAAAACCACAGTTTCCATATCAATCCACTAAAATTCGATAATTAAAAGTCATCGGCGAACGAGCCACCAATCCATCATAAATCCGATCCGCCATACTATTCCGTTGGGAAGCCTCAACCCTTTCTGCCAGCACGAGATGTACGTCTATCGTGCGAATCAATCCTTCATTAGGAGAGTTACTTGCCTGCACCCCTTTCTTCACATACACCTCTCTCAGCATATCCGTTAATTCCGCCCAACAAAAGTTCTCAATGTCATTCGCCGTTACTATCCTGTCATGACTTCCTAAAATATATTTGAATTGTGCTATTCGCTCTCTTTCAGTGGGCACGCCAGCACCACCAGAAGACAAAGACACCAATACAGCCTGCCCAACCTCGCCAAACAAATCCTCTTTCGGATTGAGCCTTGTCCCCACACGCAATCCATTGGCCATTGCTCCATAAGTTGTCCAGTATTTCACATAAAACAATGTGTTCTCTTGCGGTGGATCTACAAACAAATAATGCAACGCCTCAGCATCCGTATCTGTATGCTTGGAAACACAACCGATTTTCGCTATTAAACTATCAATCAAATAACGATTCTCTGTATTTCTGCCTATTTCTGATGCCGAAAAAAGGGCCATCTCATCTTCCAACAAATGCTGTAACCGCAACAAATAATCTTTGGCATCCCTTTTATCGAAAGACTCACAACCGCCTTGACGAAGAGAATAAGTTCCGAATGCTTCTCCTCCTACCGTTGTTCCATTGGCCTGATAGACAACACCGTTCTCATCCTCTACACTTACCATATCCAGAAATGACTCGCAAGAAGAAAGGGGTAAAGGAAGCACCCCGAAATTCTTTTTCATCAACGAGGTTATAGAATGTAATTCTTTATTGACCATCGGCACCACATTCAACAAAATTTGAATATCGGACAAAACGGAAGAAGGGAACTTTGAGGGGAATGACACTTCCAACCACAAAAGAGCTTTTTTACAACTTCCATCGAACGAGCCACAAGATTCCAGTTGTTTAGGCCACAAAGACATCTGCGACTTATCTACCCGAATATCGTCTCTTATTGTCATGAAATTCGGAACATAAAAATCCATTGCCTGCTGATTAGCCCGCTCCGAAATAGACTCGTCCCCCATCAATCGCACCCCGACATCCGAAGAATCTGCACTCCCAACAATTCCTTTTTGGCAATTCAACTTTCGCCCCTCCAAACGCCATTCGCAATACATCAATTGACTTAAATACTCTTTCCGTTGATCCACATTAGGGAACTCGACAAAAAAAGACAAGCCACACAAATCCAACGTATCATCCTCAAAATCAATCCCAAGAAAAACCTTTCCCACCAATTCAGGACAAAATTCGCCTCGCGACAGCAGTTTTTTGCTCAAATCCGGCAAAACAGAATATAGGTCACCCTCAACCATCATCATCTGCACAGACGCCCTATGCAAAGGCATACGACAAACTGGATAAAACGTGCTCCGGGAACCCTCTCCGCGTCCCTTCGCAGAATCTGCCGAAGAAAACCCCGAATAGAAATCAATATTCACGCCGTCCTGCAATGGAGGCACATACACCAAAGCGTGAGCAGGACGTGCCACCGTATAGGCCTGAGGAAGAAGCACCTCACTCAATCGTCTCATCGTCCGCAATTCAATATCGGCTATATCCTCAGAAACCAAATGCAATTGCATAGCCAAGGCTTCTATAAGCAAGCGTATGAAAGGATCTAAATTCTCCACATTCTTGATGTTCCAAAAATCCAGGGCCGTCCTTATCATCCGATCCTTTATCTCTTCCTTGCTCTCCCTATACTTTCCCTCCATAATTCAATTTTTAGCTAAAGGACCTAAATACAATGTGTAGCAGAATCGACACCTTGCATCCGTTGACTTCACAAGTGCATCAATGTAAATATCCACACGTTTTTTGACACTCACGTTTTTAGACCATCCCGCCTCCAGCAGAACGTCGTCCACCACAAGATTAAAATGGCAATCTGCAATACGCTTTTCATATCGAGATATAGCAGTAGCCAAACATTCGGAAAAACGCGTCTTCCAAACATTCAAGGAGACGATTCGCTCAAAATCCATCTCCCATATATCCGTTCCAAATCTTCGGTCGTAGGAATGTTCGCCTGGATAAGTCATAATCAACAATTCAATGTGTTGATCAATAGATTCCAACTCGCTGCACATAGCAACATCTGGATGGTCAGAATCCAACAATAATCCAAAATCGAACGGTACCTTGTAATATCGCTCATTCATATTTTTTCAAAACAAAGGGGAAAGACGCAAGCAAAACACCCATTCCCAATTACTTCAAACAAACAAGTATCTACTCTATCTCTATCAAAACATTGTAGATAACCGATGCAAATTTACAGTAAAAACTTTCGTTACACCAAATATTTTTACATAAATTTTAATTATTTATCTATAACTATCTGATACTTTTGCCAATACAACAACAAAAAAAAAGAACTGGGATGTCGCTATATAGAACAACAGGCTGGTATTATGTATCAAGCGGCAAAAAAACAAATTTTCACTGTTCAAACGCAAAGGAAGAACTATAATTTAAAGGGGGCGACCTATTTTCCAAAACAAAATTGCCATCTCCAACTTTTTTGTTTGCCTATGGGTTGCGATTTTCCAAACAGAAAACTATCTTTGTAAAATCAGAGAGTAGCAAAAAGAGAAAACATTGGAGGCATTTTACAAAATACACGAATATTTGGTAGAACACACCAATGCGCCAGTCCGCCGACTCCTTATGGACGAGATAGACTGGAGCCAACGCCTTATTGGCATCAAGGGAAGCCGTGGCGTTGGAAAGACGACCTTTTTGCTAAGTTATGCCAAGGAGAATTTCGGCACAAACAGACAGTGCCTCTACATCAACCTCAACAACTTCTATTTCACGCAAACCACGCTTGTGGAATTTGCCGACAAATTCAGAAAGCAAGGGGGAAAGGTATTGCTGTTAGACCAGATATTCAAATACCCCAACTGGAGCAAAGAACTTCGTTTCTGCTACGACCACTTCCTCGATTTGAAAATCATATTCACAGGGTCGTCCATCATGCGTCTGAAAGAAGAAAATCCAGAATTAAGGGGGTGTGTGGCTTCTTATATTTTACGAGGGTTCTCCTTCCGCGAATACCTGAATCTAATGGCTGGCACGGACATCCGCCCCTACTCAATGGATGAGATGCTCCATAACCACAACGAGATTTGCAACGAAATTCTCCAGAAGGTGAATCCGCTGGACTATTTCCAAGATTATCTTCACCACGGATATTACCCTTTCTTTTTGGAAAAAAGTAACTATTCGGAGAATTTGTTGAAGACCATCAATATCACATTGGAGATTGACATTCTGCTTTTGAAGCAGATTGAATTGAGTTACCTTCCTAAAATCAGAACGTTGCTTTACCAATTGGCCAACAACGAACCAAGTTCGCCAAACATCAGCCAATTAAGCACAGACATACAGACCTCGCGAGCAACCATCATGAACTACATGAAATACCTCAAAGAGGCGCGCCTACTCAACATTCTTTACAAGAAGGGCGACGATGTGACAAAAAAGCCGGAAAAGGTATATCTCCACAATCCCAACCTTATTTACGCATTTTGGCCCGTTCAAATTGCTGACCAGTCAGTAATGGAGACCTTCTTTTACAACACCGTAATTCGCAAACACGAGTTATACTCTGGAGGTAAAAACTGCCATTTCTTGATGGAAGGCGACATCACATTTGACATTCAAACGGAAGGTTCGGAAAGACGACGCAAAAGTAAAGCAGACTACATTGCCGTCGATGCCATTACACATGGAGAAGGGAACAAAATTCCACTTTGGCTTTTCGGCCTAATCTACTAACAGCATTGCCCCTCCTATTTTTTCGGGGACATTTCAGTGCAACCTCACGTCGTTCGTTCGAAAAAACGAGACGTTCGTTGAAAAAACGCTCCAACTGGTTGGCTAAAACAAAAATGTTGAGTTTATTTGCATTCCGTAAACTTACAGTCTTTTTTGAGAATATTTTTATTTGAATAGAATCATTAAACACACAAAAAAAATTGCACTATGAAACACTTTTTCACGACAGTCATGGTGGCTATCTTAAGCTGCACGCTGTCAGTTGCCCAATGGGGCGGCGGTGGTTTTGGATTTGACTTCGGCGGTGGCGGAAGCGCAGGTTCCGGTTCTCTATCCGGCTACACATCCAAAACAAACATTGATTATGTAGGCGACAACCACGTCGGCCACAAATTGGATATCTACTATCCAAATGACAACCAAGCAACCCACAACGTCATTATTCACATTTATGGTAGCGCGTGGGGAAGCAATAGTTCGAAAGGTGACGCCGACCACGGAACCGTCGGCAAAGCGGCATTGGAAGCAGGCTACATTTTCGTAACCCCCAACCACAGAACATACAATGACGCGTTGTGGCCAGCACAAATCAACGACATCAAAGCCGTTGTCCGCTACTTGCGCGGCAACGCTAAGGAGTTGAACATAGACGACTCCTTCATCGGCATTTCAGGTTTCTCTTCTGGAGGTCACTTGGCTTCTATGATGGGTGTGACCAATGGACTTAAAGGCGACGTAAAGATCTCTTCCAGAGACGGTTCAAAATCTTGCACTATCGACGTAGAAGGTAATTTAGGCAAATACACCAGCAGTAGCAGTTGGGTCGATGCCGTGTGTGATTGGTCAGGCCCTGTCGATTGCCTCGACAAGGGATGTGGTAACCCCATCAACATGTCGCCTGAAAACGACATGGTAGGCGGTTGCTCTCCTCAATCATGCCCCGAAAAGCACGCTTCGCTCGGTACTAACGCCTACATTGAATTAAACAAGAAGAATATCGTTCCTCACATGGTTTGTCACGGAACAACAGACAACATTGTCCCTTGTTGCGAAGGCGAAAAATATAGAAACAACTTGAAGAGCGCCGGCATCTATACAGAGTGGTACAACCCTTCTCATGGCCACAATGTAAACGAAAACTACACCGACGAAATGATCAATTTCTTCAACAAGATACGTTCAGAGAAAGCCGCTCCCCAAGGAGGTGGCGACCAAGGCGGAAACCAAGGCGGTGAACAAGGTGGAGGAGACACAAGCGATTCTAAGGATAACTTCCAGATCTACATTGCAATCGGTCAATCCAACATGTGGGGTAATGCACAAGTTCAAAGTTCGGACAAAGCCACTCACGACCGCATCAAAATGATGAGCACGGCCAACAGCCGCGGCAACGTAGGTTCTTGGATTCCGGCTGTTCCTCCTATGTGCGCACCAAGTTCAGGCTATTCTTTGGCAGACAACTTCATCCGTGTGATGGCAGACAACGCTCCTGAGTGCGTGACTATCGGTATCATTCCGGTGGCCATTGCCGGCGCAAGTTTCAAGGCCTTCGACCCTGACCAATGCGGAAGTTATTTCAGCAGTTCTGAGAGTTGGTTGCAAAACATGGCGAAAGAGTACGACAACAATCCTTACAAGAGAATTGTCGAGTGCGCCAAGAAGGCACAAGAGACGGGCGTCATCAAGGGCATCATCGTTCACCAAGGCGAGAGCGACTCTGGCCAATCTGCATGGTTGACAATGGTTAGCACATTCTACAACAATATTTGCAAGGAACTCGGCCTCGACCCATCAAAGACCCCTATTTTGGTAGGTCAAATGCTTGAAGGAGGTGCCTGTGCAGGTCACAATACTGTCATTGCCCAACTTCCCGGCAAGATCAGCAATTGCGGAGTTGTCAAGACAAACAACATTCCGGGAGAGAGTGACAGACTCCACTTCACACACGACGGTTATAAGGAACTTGGTAAGCGTTACGCTGAAATGATGCTTGAAATGGCAGACCTTAACAGCAACTGTGGTGGTGGTTCTCAAGGTGGCGGAAGCACTCCCCAAACGGGTGCATACCAAGGCAAAGCAGCAGATGTTCCAGGTAAGGTAGAGGCAGAGTTCTATGACGAAGGGGGTTCAGGCGTAGCATACAAGGACACAGACACGAAGAACGAAGGTGACGCCAAGTTCAGAACAGACGAATATGTTGACATCGTAAAAGCCGGCAATGGCATGGCTGTCGGATACACAACTACAGCCGAATGGCTACAATACACCATCAATGTGACAAAGGCCGGCGATTACTACATCGGGGCAAACATGTCTTGCGGAACAAGCGACCCTGCCTGCACAATTTCCATAGATGGCAAGAAAGTGGCATCCATCACGGGTACAGGCGTAAGCCAAGATTGGGACACTTACGCCATTGGTGCAGCAAGCGGAAAAGTAACGCTTACAGCAGGCGAGCACATTATGAAGGTGCAAATCGACGCAGCCAATACGAATGTTGACTACATCATCTTCTCTGAAGAGTCATTGGGAGGATCTGAAGGCGGCGGCGATGACTACACTGGCAGTGCTTGCGACGACTACCCTGCTTTGTCCGGCGGAACAAGAGTTCAAAGCAACAGCGATCGTCGCGACATTGGTAACGGATTCCATTACGAGATTTGGTACGATGGCAAAAAGGGCTCTGACGCATCCATGTATTATTTCAAGGACAAGAAGTGCGCATTCAAGTCCACTTGGAACGAAAACGGCGACTACTTGGCTCGTGTAGGTCTCTACTGGGGTCAACAAAACAATAAGAACTACAAGGCTTTGGGTGGCGATCTCCACTGCGACTTCAACTACGTAATCGGCAACGGAAGTACAGGTGGTGGTTACAACTACATCGGCATCTACGGTTGGACAACCTCCGCTAAGGAGTGCGAGTACTACATCGTTGAAAACACTTTCTTCGGAGGTACGGCTAAACAACAAGGGTTGTATTACAACACCACTTCAAGAGGCAAGTACAAATTGGATGGAGACGAGTACGAACTTTGGGTCGGAACCCGTCAGGACGCCCCTTCCGCATCAGGAAATTCAACATTTACGCAAATCTTCGCCGTCCGCAAGACAGCCCGTAGTTGCGGTCACATCTCCATTTCTGACCACTTCAAGAATTGGGAGAGATTGGGCGTGGACGTCATCACAGGTAACCTATACGACTGCAAGTTCCTTTGCGAAGTTGGAGCAGGCAAAGGTTCATTCGAGTTGAGATATGGAAACATCTGGATTGGCGAGGCAGCCGACGTACTTGAAACAAACGCTGACGTGGAAAACGGCATAGTCCTCGCTCCTAACCCAGCAGAAAACTATGTATCAGTCATGTCTAACGAGACAATTGAAAAAGTGGAGTTGGTCAACACGATGGGTCAAATCGTATCTACACAATATGACGCAACCAACATCGAATTGTCCGTTCCAGCCGGCATCTATTTCGTTCAAGCTTATACAAAGAGCGGATCTGTTTATGTAGAGCGTTTGGTAGTAAAATAACAAACATTAATTCACATAATATCAACAAAATGGGACGATGACGAACATCGTCCTATTTTGTTTTTCACCGACAATTTTCGAGAGACTGATCCATCTTTTGATTTCCCTTTAGCAACAGACCTCTACCCATTCATTTCAAACATTTTTGGACAAATATCAAAAAGAGAACTCAACATCAATTTTTCACCTCCAAATCAAGCCCAATGGCACAAAAATTGACGTATGCCTAATACATCATTTGATTTCAAATCGTTTTTCTAAATAGAACGACGAAAAAAACAAAGTATAAACTATAACAACAAGAAAAAAAATGAAAAAAGTATTGTTCCTTGCTGCTTCACTTTTTGCTGCAGCATACGCTAACGCACAAGAAGAAGCAACACAACCAGCAAGCGCAGACGTTAAGCCAGACGAAGGCACCTTCTCTCTCGAAGTTGGCTTCTGTCCTTTCCAATCTAACTCTGTCAGCCTACAAAACGGCCGATTGATGGGTATCTACTCTATCAACGAAAACTGGTCTGTTCGTGCAGGACTTGGTTTTGAAGCCACATCAGACACAGATGCTAATGATGTCGAATCAGAGTCACGCACCATCTCTTTCGCCCCAGGCGCATTCTACTCTTTCGAAGGCACGGACAAGATGACTCCTTACTTGGGTGGTGAACTTGGTTTCTACTCTACAAAGGCAGAAACAGACGGAAAGACTACTAAAGACGTACTTGGAATTGGCATTGCTGCTTTTACTGGTATGAACTACTACTTCTCTAAAAACATCTATGTTGGCGTTGAAGTTGGTGCAGGTTTCTACCACGAGAAGGATGACAAAAATGACGAAAGCGGCAACGAGTTCAAAATTTATGCACAACCATCCGTTCGTCTTGGTTGGGCATTCTAATAAAACAAGCAAAAATTAGTACCGACATACTAATAAAACACGGAAGGCTTCAAGCAATTTGGAGCCTTCCTTTTTATATGCCATTCACGGCACATTCAAAAAAATCACTACAAATAGGGACAAAAGGATAAATGCACTGTGCTTATTTTTCGCTACTTTTGTTTATAAAAATAGACATTAGAAGAAATGAGCGACATACACTTAACCTGCATCGGCATAGGCGGTTCGACCATCATCGGTTCTATCATTGGCTACTTTATCAAGAATGTGAGCCACAAAATGAACGATACCATCATCGGTCTTTGCGCAGGCATTATGCTATCAGCCTCCGTACTCGGGTTGCTCGTTCCAGCCTTCAACCTTGCTCCCGAATGGAGTGATGTTTGGGTACCTTGCGTGGGAGTCGTCAGCGGTGTGCTCCTTCTGCATCTATTAGACTTCGTGACTCCACACCTCCACTCCATTACCGGTATAGAGCAAGAGAAACACATAAACAACCAACACATCAACCACATTATGCTTTTTGTGATGGCCATCGCCCTACACAAATTTCCAGAAGGGATGGCGGCTGGTGTTGGATTTGCAGGGGAAGGCTCCACCAATGCAGTCAGCGTCGCCATTGCCATTGCCTTGCAAAACGTGCCAGAGGGAATGGTGGTCATCTCCCCTTTGCTGTTGGCTGGCGTAAGCCACTTCCGCACTTTATGCATAGCCTTTGCCATCGGCCTGTTGGAGGTTTTCGGTGTCCTTACGGGCTACTACCTCGGCGGCATAACAATGAGCGTATTACCGTTGATGCTTGCCCTTTCTGGCGGTGCTATGCTCTATGTGGTCAGCGACGAAATGATACCAGAAAGCCATGCGCACGGATTCCAAAAACAAGCCACCTACGCCCTACTGGCCGGTTTCGTACTAATGCTATTGATTGAAAGAATTTAAATATACATATTATGAATATAGGAGACAAAATACCCGCCATTTTGGGAAAAGACCAAAACGGCAAAGAAATAAAGGCTGAAGATTTTCGCGGACAAAAACTCATCCTCTACACCTACCCTAAAGACAACACGAGCGGATGTACGGCAGAAGCCTGCTCCCTACGCGACCACAAGGAGGCATTGGCTGCCCAAGGCTACACCATTCTCGGTGTAAGCAAAGATTCCGCCGCCTCTCACCAGAAATTCATCGAGAAGCAAGGCCTCAACTTTGACATCATAGCGGACACGGATACGACGCTTTTGCAAGCTCTTGGGGCTTGGGGAGAAAAGAAAATGTGCGGCAAATCCACCATCGGCACCCTTCGCACCACCTACCTCGTCAATGAAGAAGGCATCATCACACACATTTTCTCTCC
The DNA here is from genome assembly GCA_024401455.1 of Paludibacteraceae bacterium. Taxonomy (GTDB): domain Bacteria; phylum Bacteroidota; class Bacteroidia; order Bacteroidales; family Paludibacteraceae; genus RGIG10190. Next base: position 75,824 of record JAKSLA010000006.1, read on the forward strand.
CAAACAAATAAAGACAAAAGAGCATGCTGAACAGATATTAGCCGCCATTGAATAAAATAGTTAGAAGCAGTTTTAAATTTATACAGCGCTAAAACAAGAAACAGATTACTTATGAAAAAAGTAAAAATAACGGTCGCACGCATAGTATGCCACCACGACTTGATGGAACGCTACGAAAACCCCATCCAACACGCTTGCGACCTTCACGAAGGAGAGACGTTCATAGCCAACGGATGGGAACGCCCAAGCGGCTTGTGCTCCAGTGCCTGGGAAACCATGTCTCCCTTCGTGATGACACTCGCTCACGGCGGACAAAATTTCTATGATGGATGGATGAAGAACCCCAAGTCGGCCATGATTTCATGCAACGACGGATTTCGTCCCGTCAGTTTTCTCATCGAAGCACTGGACGAAGAAGCCGAATAAAAACACCGAATGGAAATTCTCCAAAAGCAACTTACCCAACAACTACCCAAAGCAACTACTCAAACTCACTACTATTGACTACTTTTCCTAAACAGAAACACTACAATTAGCAATTGTGCAAGCCTGAACCCAAACCTAACTTTGCATTCAAAAAAAAATATACAATTTATGAATTGTATTCGTAGAATATTAGGCTTCATGCTCATGATGCCAATCCTTGCCGTGGCACAACCCGAGCAAGAGGAAGCCGTCAAAGAGCACCTCTTCGCCATAAACGGCTATGGCAAAATCGCTACAATCAGAGAGGCAGATGGATGGAAAACAACCAATCCACACCTATTGGTCGGCGTAGGTTACTTCATTCAAAACGGATGGCTTGTTTTTGGAGAAGGAGAGATGAACGACGAATTTTGCATTACGCAACTCTATGTGCAAAAAGCATTTTCAGAGAGGGTAAACATACGCTTGGGCAAAATGACAATTCCACTCGGGATGGCTAACCTATATGCCAGCCCCACCGACCACTTTTCCGTATTCCTTCCCGAAGGAGAAGAGACTGTTTTGCCGACAGAAAGCAATCGGACGGGCCTATCGTTTTCTGGTGAGGCCTCAAGTTGGCACTACGAACTGCAATACATGCTTTATCAAGACACCTCTGCTGTCGTGGCGCACTTTGGGAAAGAAATTGGCGAAACATTCGGCATGGCCGCAAGTGGATATTTCGACGGAAAGTTCATCGCCAGCGCCGATGTTCATTTTGACACAGAAGCAGTTGCGGTCCGTGCCATCGGAACTTATTCGCAACGAAACGAAGCATGGCACACTGGCATAGAAGCAGGATACAACATTTTACACCTATCCGAAAAAATCAGTCAGAAACTATTCCTCTTTTCCCGCCACGACTACACACGAGCAGAGGCGAAAGATCAAATCTTCACCATCGGCCTCAACTACCAACCTTTAAGCGAAATTTGCATAAAGGCAGAATACGCAAGAAAAATAGAAGCAGAAGAAAACCGCTTCGCCATCGGGGTTGGCTTCTCTTTTTGAAGCCGCCTCTTCAACAAGACCAACTAAAAAAAAGAATCCGTTCTCACTCCAATCTGCCATTAAGACAAAAGGAATGCAGAAGTGTTCCATTCCCGACAAAAAATTTGTCTATTATGTCAATAAATTACAATTGATTTGTTGTCACTTTTCAAAAATAAAATACTAAATTTGCCCGAAATTGCTACATTCAGATAGCAAAATCGATATAGAATTTTTCTATTTTATATATATAAGATAAATTATGGCTAAAGAAAAGAAATTCATCACTTGTGATGGTAATCAAGCCGCTGCACATATTTCATATATGTTCAGCGAATGTGCTTGTATCTACCCTATCACTCCTTCATCTACTATGGCAGAATACGTAGATGAGTGGGCAGCAGCAGGTAGAAAGAACATTTTCGGTGAGACTGTTTCTGTAACAGAGATGCAGTCAGAGGCAGGAGCTGCAGGTGCAGTTCACGGTGCAATCCAAGCAGGTGCTTTGACATCTACTTACACTGCTTCTCAAGGATTGTTGTTGATGATCCCTAACATGTACAAGATCGCAGCAGAGAAGATGCCAGCAGTATTCCACGTATCTGCTCGTACAATTGCTTCTCACACATTGTGTATCTTCGGTGACCACCAAGACGTTTACGCTTGCCGTCAAACAGGTTTTGCTATGTTGGCTGAAGGTTCTGTACAAGAGGTTATGGATCTTGCAGGTGTTGCTCACCTTTCTACAATCAAGAGCCAAGTTCCTTTCTTGAACTTCTTCGACGGATTCCGTACATCACACGAGATCCAAAAGATCGAGATGCTTGAGAACGACGACCTAGCTCCACTTATCGACCAAGAGAAGTTGGCTGAGTTCCGTCAACGTGCACTTTCTCCACTCCACCCAGTAATGCGTGGTATGGCAGAGAACCCAGATACATTCTTTACTCACCGTGAGTCTTGCAACACATTGTACAACAACGTGCCTGCAATCGTAGAGAACTACATGAAGGAGATCTCTAAGATTACTGGTCGCGAGTACAACTTGTTCGACTACTACGGAGCGAAGGACGCAGAGTACGTTATCGTTGCTATGGGTTCTGTTACAGAGTGTATCCGTGAGACTATCG
>JAKSLA010000060.1 GCA_024401455.1 Paludibacteraceae bacterium
CGCCGAACATGGCGACATCTCCCGATGGTGAGGTTGAGAGCCTCTTCCGTTGGGGTGATGGGTCTCGGCCACGGGCGGGCGAACGCATCGAACTGAAGTTTGTAGCGAAGGACACCCTGACAGGCACGCACTATAGCGACACCTGTTCCTATTGGCTGACGGTGTTGGCAGATACGGTACCATTGGCCCCATTGGATACCCTTCCATTGGACACCCTTCCGAACGACACGCTTATCCCTGACAGTTTAATTTATTATATACCAACCATTTTCTGCGGTCGCGATACCGCATTGTTAGAATCAGTTGTTTTGTCTGCGGACTATACGCCGAACATGGCGACATCTCCCGATGGTGAGGTTGAGAGCCTCTTCCGTTGGGGTGATGGGTCTCGGCCACGGGCGGGCGAACGCATCGAACTGAAGTTTGTAGCGAAGGACACACTGACGGGTACGCATTATAGCGACACCTGTTCCTATTGGCTGACGGTGTTGGCGGATACAAGTGAGATGATACCAGTGGATACTATTCCGACTGATACAATCCCATTATTGACACCTAATGACTCAATATATCAAGATATAGAGCCTGGCATATTGGATTATATTCCAGAGATGGAATGCATTCCAGACACGACGATAACCCTTTCGTTGTTGTTGGATGATTTTACTCCAAGAGTGCCGTATTCCTTTAATGGGTTGGTGGAACCATTGTTCCTATTGGCTGATGTTTATGAAATGAAGGTAGGAGACCGTATGAGGTTGAGTTTTGTAGCAAGAGATACAATTGATGGAAGAAATATAAGTGATACTTGTTCGTATTGGCTATACGTGTTGGCTGATTCTGTGAATGAGAAGAAAGGTGAACTCATTTGCCCTAATGATACGGTCATATATTTAGCAGAAGGCGAGTGTGAAATGAATTATTATGCACTTGCTCCGATTTGTACAAATAGAGATTGGGAGGTTTCTTTGGTTGATGGAATGGATGGAGCTATGATGCGTCCTAATGATATGCAAGTCTATTCATTCGTGGCAAAAAAAGATGGAGTGAAAATGGCAACGTGTTCGTACCAAGTGTATGTTAAAGATTCGACGAATGCTTTCTTTAAGGAATGTTCTGAAAATTTGAACTTTATGGCAATGTCTGATACAAGCATTTTGAACATCGTCTTGGATTTACCGTTGACGGACAAACCTTGTCGTTGGGATACTATACTAATGAATGTGGAATGGAATTCCGTTGAATTGTCGGTGGATACGATACCTATTCGTACAAGTCCAGCATGGCGTACCATTTCGCTTTTGCCTGGTGAGTATTGGATTAACTGGCAGTTGATGCATAGGGGATTGATCGTCGATGCTTGCGAATCTTCTGTTAGAATAGGTGTGCGGAAAATGGCAGAAACAAGAATAAAAGATGTGCAGTTGCATAATTATCTATTGACTCCGAATGGGGATGGACGAAATGATCTATTGGTCTTGGAGGATTTGTCTGATTATCCTCAGAACGAGTTGGTCATTTATAATCAGTGGGGAAGTGTTGTTTATCGTAAAAGAGATTATGACAATACCTGGAATGGTTTTAATGAATCATCACGAAGCATTCATAATGGGTTACTTCCGGTTGGAACCTATTTCTATGTGCTTTTCTCTAAAAATAAAAAGGTATATTCTGGATTTATAGAACTGCTGTATTAATGGAACTTCTAAATTTGCAGTGGTTGGTTGAATTTCGTTAAGATGACGATGAATGTCAAGCGTGCAAATGCCATTTCTCGGGTTTTAAAAATGTAAAAATAAAAAAACGGTGAGTTTTAGAAGCCCCTTAAGTAGACTCATAGTATGGGAGAAAAATCGCTCCCTATTTTAAATGAAAAGAAGAATTTGTTTTGTAAAAAATAGGAGAAATGTGTTTATGTAAAAAGATGTTTGCCTTTTGTTGGGCAATCTTAGTCACAACTGTGATGAATGCTCAACAAGAAGCGCAATCGTTGATGTATGCATATAATCCATTGATGTATAATGGTGCGTATGCTTCCGTGAAAGAATCCGTTTCTTTGGAATTGCATTTGAACAAGCAATGGGTGAATGTAGAAGGGACTCCGATGACTTGTGTTTTTACAGGTTCGGCTCCATTGTGGAATACGGGTGTCGGGGTTGGTCTCTCTTTTTCACACCAAAGTATCGGCATTAACGAACACTCTAATTTGCAATCGCAATTGGCTTATCGAGTCCGTTTGATGGAAAAAAGTCTGCTTGCATTTTCTGTGGGAGGTGAATGTTTGTGGCATAATACTAATGATTCCAAGTTGGCTAATTCGAAGGAGGATGACCTTTCTGAGGCTCTGTATGAAAGCGGGATTAATTATGCTGCTCAATTTTCGCTGTGGTGTGAAAATCCACATTGGAGCCTCTCTTTTAGTATGAAGGGTATAGGTAATAAAAAGGGAGCGGATAATTTATGCAGTCAAGTTCCTCATGCCTATCTTTCCTTTTCAACAATATTTCCGATAGAAAAGAAGTATGATGTTCGGATGGAATTCATTGCCATGGGTACGGAAAACTCACCTTTGGCATTTCAGATTGTTCCTAATTTGGATTGTGAAGATCGGTGGAATGTGGGGCTGCTATATGAAATAGACCATTATGTGGGAGCTATGTTTAAAGCCTTCGTTTGTGAACATTTTTATTTAGGGGGAGCCTATTCGTATGCCCTTAATGATTTGGCGACGGCGGACGCAAGTTCCTCTTTTGAACTTATGCTTGGCTTCAAGTTCCCGACGAAGCAAGAGCCGCTGACTTGGTGATATTGGTTATACACCTTTCCCTGAAATAATGGTTTTGATGGTGTAAATGAGAATTTTGATGTCAATCAGTAATGAGATGTTTTCAATGTATAGAATGTCGTATTGAAGTCGTTCAATCATTTTATCCACATTGTCTGCATAACCGTATTTTACCATACCCCAAGAGGTGATGCCTGGCTTCACTTTGTGAATCAACGCATAGTGTGGAGCTTTGGAAAGGATTTGTTTGATATAAAATTTTTGCTCGGGGCGAGGGCCAACAAGAGACATTTCACCTTTTATAACATTGAATAGTTGTGGCAGTTCGTCCAAGCGATATTTGCGCATTGTCTTTCCGATTGGAGTCACTCGCTCGTCGTTGGCGTGAGTGAGTTCGTGGTCGGTTTCCGATTGTGGTCGTTCGTACATAGTACGGAATTTGATGATGCGGAACGGCTCTCCATGCAATCCTATGCGTTCTTGCGTAAAGAAGATCTTTCCAGGAGAAGAGAGCTTTACTTTGCAAGCCAAGAAGGCAAAGATGGGGGACGTTAAAAGAAGGCCTAAAGAGGCGACCACGAGATCGGCTAAGCGTTTCGTGTTTTGTTGCCACTCCGGCATTTTGTTCTCCAAAATATTGACAAAGGGAACGGCATAGATGGAAGATTGTCGAATGCCACCTACAAGAAAATCATACAAGTGCGGGGGAAAACTGATGCCGACATTGAATAGATAGAGTCGGTTGACAATGTTGAAAAGGTCGCCTCGCTCCTCATTGTCAATAGCGATGATGGTCTCTTCTATGTCTTTTTCTTTGATGATTTGTGCTAAATCGTTCAAACTGCCTAAAATCATTCGTTTGTCAACGGCCACATCGGATTTGTCCGTCGAGATGAAGCCAATGACATTGTTGCCCGTTGAAGGCTTGCAATTTTGTAGTAGTTCGAAAGTTGTCTTCGCCTTTCCTCCAGCCCCGATGATTAGGGTGTTGAAGCCCCAAATGTTGTTGTGGATGTTGTAGGCCGTAATGGTTGTGAGAATGCAGCGGCAAGAGTAAACCACAACAAAGTAGATGAGGAAAAGTACGATGAACGACAAATAGTAGTATTTGTATGAAATGACCGGGTCGTCAATCAAAAGTATGAAGAACAGAAGAATAGACCCGAAGAATATGCTGATCAATGTTTGGAAGAACTCTGTCACCCGTGATTTTAGGAACGGCTTATTGTAGTAGCCGGAAAGCCAGAAGATGCCTAACCAGAAGATGGGTATTCCGAAAAGTAGTTGCCAAAAATTATAGACAGGGGAGAAAAGTTGAATGTTTTGGATGAAGGTAGATTCGATCTCAATTCTTCTAAAGACAAAAAAAAGAAACCAGGCAAGGAGTGCTGCCACGATGTCGAGGCAGATGTATTTCCTTGCTTGTCTCTCTTTTTTATGTTGTATTCCCTTCATTCAAAAATCACCTATAATCCTAAAGGAATAACGGCGAAGTCATGTTTTGATTGTTTATTCTCTGATAATTTTTATTGCTCCGTCTGCTTCTACTTTGATAATGGATGATGGTTTGGACTTTGTCTTGTCGTTTTGCCTATACTTTACAATGTAGTCAACGGCGTTTTTGATCTCTTCGCTGATTTCCGAGAAGTTGGCAGGAGAAGGTTCGCCACTGATGTTGGCCGAAGTGGAGACGACGGGCATTCTGAATTGGAAACATAGTTCCTTGGAGAATGTTTCGTTTGTGATGCGGATGCCAACGCTGCCGTCTTCTGCAATTAGGTTTTTCGCCATGTTTTTTCCTCCGGGATAGATGATGGTGAGCGGTTTGTCGCTTACTTCCACCAAGTCCCAGATGATGGGAGGAATGTCGCCCACCAAACGCTCAATCTTTGCCGCTGCGTCTGTAAGAACCAACATTGATTTGGAGTCTTCCCTTTTCTTTATGTCAAAAATCTTTTTAACCGCCGCTTCATTGGTCGCATCACAGCCTAATCCCCAAATGGTATCGGTGGGGTAGAGTATGATGCCTCCGGCTTTCATTACTTTGATGGCATTCTTAATGTCTTCTTTTATAGCGTCTTCCATTGTCGTGCTGTTTTGTATATTATAAATGGTCTTTTAGAAATTTACCCGTGTGGGAGTTTTCGCATTTCACCAAATCTTCTGGCGTTCCTGCAAATACGAGGTTACCGCCTGCCTCTCCGCCTTCAGGACCGATGTCTATGATATGGTCGGCACATTTGATGACTTCCAAGTTGTGTTCGATGATGATGACGGTATGTCCAGAAGCGATGAGTGCGTTAAACGCTTTCATCAAAGTCTTTATGTCGTGGAAGTGCAAGCCCGTTGTTGGCTCGTCGAACACGAAAATCATTGGTTCAGGCTTCTCCAAGGCAAGGATGGCCGCCAATTTTACACGTTGGCTTTCTCCTCCAGAAAGGGTGTCTGAAGATTGTCCGAGTTTTACATATCCCAAGCCCACATCTTTTAGCGGTTGTAGGCGTTTGACAATTTTCTTTTCTGTGCTGCCTGTTCCTTCGGAGAAGAATTCAACGGCTTGGTTGACTGTCATCTCCAACACGTCGTAAATGTTCGCTCCTCGATAAGTCACCTCCAGAATCTCTTCCTTGAAACGGTGTCCGTGGCAAGATTCGCAGGTCAGTACCAAGTCGGCCATAAATTGCATCTCCACTGTGACGGTTCCGTCTCCTTGGCACTCCTCGCAGCGGCCCTTGTCCACGTTGAACGAGAAGTGGGCAGGGGTGTAATCCATTTGCTTGGAGAGTGGTTGTTCGGCGAATAGTTTTCTGATTTCGTCGTATGCCTTGAGGTAAGTCACTGGGTTGGAACGAGAAGACTTGCCTATTGGATTTTGGTCAACGAATTCGATATCGCTGATAAGGTGGAAACTTCCGTTGATGTCAGCGTAGAGTCCTGTCTTTTCGGCCACGCCGCCCATGCGTTTTTTTACGGCGGAGTAGAATACGTCGCGTACCAAAGAGGATTTGCCCGAACCACTGACGCCGGTCACGACCGTGATGACATTGAGCGGGAATTTAACGCTGATGCCTTTCAGGTTGTTTTGGCGGACATCAATAACCTCGATATAATTGCTCCACTTCCTTCTGAATGCAGGCGTCTCGATTTTGTCCTTTCCCAAAAGGTAATTGAATGTGTGGCTGTTGGCTGGAACATTGCCGCTGTTGATGATCTCCTCGTTGATAGGCCCTTGGTAAATGAGTTGGCCGCCCAAACGACCCGCATCTGGACCTATGTCGATCAGATAGTCGGCCGCGCGCATTATCTCTTCGTCGTGTTCTACGACTACGACCGTGTTGCCGAGGTTTCTCAACTTTTGGAGTACCTCTATAAGCAAGTGGGAGTCGCGGGGATGCAAGCCGATGCTTGGCTCGTCAAGGATATACAGGGAGCCTACCAGACTGCTGCCCAACGAAGTGGCCAGGTTGATACGTTGGCTCTCACCTCCAGAAAGGGAGGAAGACATACGGTTGAGCGTCAAGTAACCTAATCCAACGTCCAAAAGGAATTGGATGCGGCTGGTAATTTCCGTAAGAAGTCGCTTGGCAATCTTCTTCTCGTGCTCGTCGAATTGGACATTCTCGAAGAATGTCTTCAGTTCGCTGATAGGCAATACCACGAGTTCAGAGATGGATTTTCCGCCTATGCGTACGTTGTTCGACTCTTTCTTGAGTCGTGTTCCGTTGCAGGCTGGACAAGTGGTCTTTCCTCTGAATCGGGCAAGCATCACCCTATATTGGATTTTATATTGGTTGTCTTGTACGAACTTAAAGAAGTCGTTGATGCCGCCGAAGTAGTGAGTCCCGTTCCACAATTTTGACTTCTCTTCTTGAGAAAGTTGGTAGTAAGGCTTGTGGATAGGGAATTTTGTGCGCTCTGCGTTGATGATTACGCCCTGAAGCCACTCTGACATTTTATCGCCGTGCCAGCAAGCGACGGCACCTTCGTAAACAGAGAGTGATTTATTGGGTACGATCAAGTCCTCGTCTAAGCCGATGACCTTTCCGTAGCCTTCGCATTCGGGGCAGGCACCGTATGGACTATTGAAACTGAACATCAGTTCGTTTGGCTCGTCAAATTGAATGCCGTCGGCCTCAAAACGGTTGGAGAATTGGGTCGTTTGCGTCTCGTCTTTCCCGTAGATTTTCACGATGCACGCACCGTTGCCTTCGATGAAGGCCGTTTGGACGGAGTCGGCAAGTCGGCTCTTGGTGTCCTCCTCGTTGTCGATAGAGAAGCGGTCGATGACCAATAGGATGTTGCTCTTGGCTATCTCATCGTCGCTCTTTTCCAAAATCTCTTCGATACGGGCAAATTGGCCTTCCACCTCTACGCGGGCGAAACCTTGCATCTTCTGTACCTCCAATTGTTGGCGGAGGGTTCTGCCTTGCGGTGGAACGAGAGCTGTAAGGATGGCACCTCGGCTCCTTTCTGGGTGGGTGTAGATGAAGTCCACCACATCGCTCACGTTGTATTTCTTGACGAGTTTTCCCGAAATAGGGGAGTAGGTCTTTCCGATGCGAGCGAAGAGAAGTTTCAAATATTCGTAAATCTCCGTGGATGTGCCCACCGTAGATCGTGGATTGCGGGTGTTGACTTTTTGTTCAATGGCAATGGCTGGTGGAATTCCTTTTATGTAGTCGGCTTCCGGTTTGCTCATTCTGCCCAAAAATTGGCGGGCATAAGCGGACAAACTTTCCACATAGCGGCGTTGGCCCTCTGCGTAAAGCGTGTCGAATGCAAGTGATGATTTTCCGGAACCAGAAAGTCCTGTTATGACGACTAATTGGTTCCTTGGAATGGTGACATCGATGTCCTTCAAATTGTGGACGTGTGCCCTTTTTATGATAATATTTCCTTGATCTGCCATAACTGCAAAGATACTATCTCTTTATGGAAAATGATTGCTCTTTCCCTTTTTTTGACGGATAAATTTCTATGATTTCCAAGACCTGTATGTTGCTCAATTGCGTGTTACGTCGGTATCCAAGAGGGGATGATCCATAACCCAAGCATTGGGATGGGCGTTTAAAAAGCATCTCCCGTATTGGCCGTTTCTTCTTGGATGAATTCATAGTGAGCCGTGTCGTTCCAAAGCCGTATGTTCCAGCGGCCATCTTTCTGTTCTACGATGCTGAGCGCCGTTGAAAGGGGCGATTTGGGGTAGTTGGCTATTTCGTCGATCCCTTGATATTGGAAATAAGCGCGTAGGGTCTTTAGTACGATGCCGTGGGTGACGATCAATACGTTTTTCCCCTTCTCTTTTTCGGCAATGCGTGCAATGGCGTTGCTGGCGCGTTCTAATAGTTGGAAGTAGGATTCGGCGTCCGTCCGTTCGTAGAGTTTAGGATGCTTCCAAAAATTTTCGGTTTGTGTTGGAAATTCTTCCGAAACCTCCGAAAGAAGACGTCCTTGCCATGGACCTAAGTAGAGTTCCATAAGACCTTCGTCTGTAAGAATCTCTATTGTTCTGTTGCCTCGTATGAGTTTTGCCGTGTCAAGGGCGCGTCCGAGGGGACTGGAGTAGATGACGTCGATTTTTTCGTCAGCCAGTCGTTTGCCAAGGGCTTCTGCTTGTTTGCGTCCGAGGTCGGTGAGGTTGGAGTCCATCTGTCCTTGCATTCGTTTCTCTACGTTCCATTCGGTTTGGCCGTGTCGTGTCAGAAAGAGTTTCACCATAAGGCTATCTTGTAAGTGTGTTTTGTTGATTCTCCTTTTTTTCACTGATGAATTGAATGGCGAGCCAAGTCATGGTGGCGGTGGACGTGAGTAGCGCCTCCGGATCGACTATGAAGGAGGAGGTGTGCAACTTGCCGCAATCGAATCGGTTGCTGCCAATTCCAACACGGAAGAAAAGGCTTGGATATTTTTGGGAAAAGTAGCCGAAGTCTTCGCCCGTCATTCTTTTTTCGAAGGTGGTTACGTTCTCTTCTCCGAGCAACTCTTGGGCATAGCCTTCTGCGCGAGCGTTCAATGCTTCGTCGTTCATGACGCTTGGGTAGCCGTGGTCAATCTCCACTTGGCAGGAACAGCCGTATTCATTCACTGCTTCGGTGGCTATTTTCCCGATTAATTCGAATGTTTTTCTTCGCCAATTAGGGTCGAGTGTGCGAAGTGTTCCGTCTATTTTTACCGACTCGGGGATGACGTTTCTGGCCCCGTTGGCAATGAATCGTCCGAAAGCCAAGATGGTCTCATCTTTGACGGGGGCCAATTCATTGGGTATGGTTTGTAGTTTTAGCAGCATATTGGATGCGGCTAAAATAGCATTGTTGCCTTTCAAGAGGGCGGCATGACCACCTTTGCCCTTGACGGTAATCTGAATTCCGTCGCTCGAAGCCGTTATGAGTCCAGGGCGGAAGCCCACTTGGCCCATTTTAATGGAGGGGATGACGTGAAGGCCGAGAATGAGGTCGGGAGTGAATCCGGCAAAGACATTTTCCCGCAGCATTGTGTTTGCCCCACCAGGATAGCGCTCTTCGGCCGGTTGGAAGATGAAGAGGAACGTGCCGTTGAGTTCTTCTTTTAATGATGCTAATATCTTGGCTACCCCCAATAAAGTGGCGGTGTGGGCATCGTGACCGCAAGCGTGCATGACACCTTTGTTTTTAGAACCGTATGGTAAGTTTGTGTTCTCTTCGATAGGAAGAGCGTCCATGTCTGCACGGATGGCGACGATTCGGCTTTGGGGGTCTTGACATCGCAGCACGCCTAACAGGCCCGTCTGAGCATATCCTTCTCGAAACGGAATGTCAAGTTTCATCAATTCTTGTCTTACGAATCTTGAGGTTTCCACCTCGTGGAAGGCCAGTTCGGGGTATTCGTGCAGATGTTTGAAAATATCTTGAGTCTCTTTGAGCGTCCTATGGGCCAACTCCCAAATGCGGTCTTTCGTGATCATGACGATAAGTTTTGTTCGACGTATAAAATTACGCATTTTATGCTTCTTGGCTATCATTTTATTCGTGATTTTTAATGAAGAAGAAGTGTTCGTGCGTGGAAATCCGTTTTTCCAAGGAAATATTAGAAACTTTGGAAGTTTATAAAAGTCCCCTAATGCAATAAGTGTTTCAATAGAGGAAACAATATCGCAAACGTATGTGATGACATTCGCTCTTATATGCGATTGCTTTCCGCATGGGTTCCCTCTAATTTTGCCTTAGAAATTAAACTAATGCGGACAAATGGGTAATAAACTAAGAATCATATCACGGCAAAGTCCGTTGGCCTTATTGCAGGTCGACGAGGTGCTCCGTACTTTGCCTCCAGATATAGAACATGAGGTGATTAAGGTCACTTCGTATGGCGACAGACATAAGAATGTGTCGCTGATGAGCGACTCTATCTCGCCAGATTTTTTCACTCGTGAACTTGACCGTGCGCTTTTAGAGGGCGACGCTGATATCGCTATCCATTCAGCAAAGGATCTTCCTTACCCGTTGCCAATCGGAATCAAGGTGGTGGCTCTGACTAAGGGTGGTGACAAGAGTGATTCTCTGGTGTCGAAGGGTAATGTTAAACTTGCGGAGTTGCCTTCTGGTAGCAGAATAGGAACAAGTTCAGCGGTGCGCAAGGCGGAATTGCTTGCACTGCGTAGTGATATCGAGGTGGTGCCTATTCGTGGCACTATCGAGGAGCGTATAGCCCAAGTTGACGACGGTTATGTCGATGCTCTTATTGTGGCGACGTGTGCTTTGGATAGGTTAGGACTTAGCCATCGTGCGGCAGAGAAACTTCCGTTCAAGACGCATCCTTTGCAGGGTAATCTGGCTATTACAGTGGGAGGTAAGGCTCCTGATTGGATAATTGATCTGTTCGCTCCGTTTGATATCCGTAGAGAATATGGCAAAGTGACACTTGTCGGGTTTGGTCCAGGTGATCCTGACCTGCTGACAATCAAAGGATATAAAGCGTTGGAGCATGCCGACGTCATCTTCTACGATGATTTGACTAATGAATCTTTCTTGAATCAGTTTAAGGCTGAGAAAATCTACGTTGGTAAACGATCAGGCAAACATAGCCATCATCAGGATGATATCAACGAACTTCTGTATCAGTCTGCTATTCAAGGCAATGATGTGGTGAGACTGAAAGGTGGAGATCCGATGTTATTCTCACACGGAAGGGAAGAGGTGGATTTCTTACGTTCTAGAATGGTCGACGTGGAGATTGTCCCAGGTATCAGTTCGGGAAATGCTCTCGCTTCACTCCTCCAGATTCCTCTTACTCATCGTGGAGTGGCACGTAGTGTGGCTATGGTGTTAGGGCATAGTGATGAACCTCAAACTCCTGATGCCGACACTCTGCTTTACTACATGGGAGGCTCATCAATAAGTAAGATTGCAAACTCATTAATCGAGTCCGGACGAGATGATAATACTCCCGTCGCTATTGTTACCAACGTCTCTCTGCCAAATCAAAGGGCAATCTATTCCTCATTGAGGGAGTTGAGATATGCGATTTTCAAGGACACTCCAGTTTTGCTGATGATTGGAAACGTGGTAAAGTTTGCGGCAGAAACGACGTCGCAAACCACTTATGACACTGGTACACAATCATCCACTCCGTTGATTAAAATCACTCCAACGAATGTCAATATCGACACTACAAAAGCCAATTGGCTCGTCTTTACATCCCGATATGGAGTAAGATATTTCAATGGTGCGACGGAAGGCAAACATATTGCAAGTGTTGGACCAGTAACGTCGGCTGAACTCAATGATCGAGGCTTAACACCTGATTTTGAATCACCTACAGAGTCGGCAGAAGGATTATTAGAGTTCTTTAGCAAACTACCGTCGCAACACATTATTCTTCCACGATCAGACAAAGGGTTGAAAGCATTGAGCGACGGATTGATTGCTCAAGGTCACGTAGTTGAGGATATCCCCGTCTATACAAACCGACCAAATGCTGATGCTCAACCGATTGATTTAAGCAAGGTGGATAAGGTGATTTTCTCATCGCCATCATCTGTTGAGGTTTTCAAAAACCTCTATGGCAACAACATTCCAATACACTTATTATTAATCGCTAAAGGAAAGACAACTTATGAAACGATTCAGACAATATAGACTTACACAAGAGGTTAGAGATAGATATGCGGATGTTCAACCTATTGAATCCCAAGATTTTATATATCCATATTTTGTAGTCGATGGAAGTGGACGTAAAGAGCCCATCAAGACAATGCCAGGTATCGACCGTTTTTCAATCGACACTTTGCTTGACGATATTGCTGAACTAATCAAACTTGGTATCGACAAGGTTTTGTTGTTCGGCGTTATTCCACAGAACGAGAAAGATGAACGTGGTTCGGCTGCATATAGTCCAGATAATTTGATCTCACGTGCGGTGAGAGCCATAAAGGAGAAATATCCGAAGATTATTGTTTTTACCGACATCTGTTTATGTGAATACACAAGCCACGGACATTGTGGTTTGCTTCAGAACAACGACGTCGATAACGATAGCACATTGCCACTTCTTGCAGAAATGGCTTATCAACATGCACTTGCCGGAGCCGATTTCGTAGCACCTTCAGCGATGATGGACGGACAGATTGAGGCATTGCGTCGTCGACTTGATAGCGATGAGCGAACAAAGTCCACACGTATTCTTGCTTATTCTGCTAAGTATGCGTCTGCTTATTATGGTCCATTCCGCGACGCCGCTGATTCTGCTCCGTCTTTTGGCGACAGAAAGACATACCAGATGGATTACCGCACTAAGGATCAGGCTCTTGAAGAGATTAAAGCCGATATTGAAGAGGGTGCAGATTGGATTATGGTCAAACCAGCAATGGCTTATTTGGACATCATTTACCGTGCCGCGCAGGAATATCCTGAATATCCACTCGTTGCCTACCAAGTGTCGGGAGAATATTCAATGCTTTTGAATGCCGCACTACATGGATTGTTTGATGAACGACGAATTTTTCATGAGTCATTGACTGCCATTCGACGTGCTGGTGCCCAATATATCATTTCCTATTATGCAAAACGTTATTGTATTGATAATAAATAAATTGTAAATGAATTTCTTGCCCATAAACATAAATATAGAGGGGAAAAAGATTCTCATCATAGGAGGAGGAAGGGTAGGGCTGCACAAAGCCACTATCCTCCACCGCTTCACCAATGAGGCGACGGTAATCTCCCCACAATTCAAAGATGGTTTCGATGCTCTACCATTCACACTCATTCGTAAAGAGTACGAGCCATCCGACCTCGACGGAGCCTTGCTTGTTTACGTCTGTACAGAGAATTCCGACCTCAATCAGCAGATCAAACGAGATGCCGAGCAACGACATGTTTTGGCAAGCGTTTGTGACAATCCTCCGTTATGTGATTTCACATCACCAGCCATCTACAAAGATGGAGATCTCACAATCGCCGTGGCGAGCAATGCGAAGGATGTGCATCTGAGTATGCGAATACGTGATGCAATAAAGTCTAATATTCAATATATTAAGGATAAGGCGACGAGTTTTGTGACGGTGTATAAGTAAAATTACACTATCGCCTCAACCAACGTACGACCGTTAATCTCTACAGGAGGTAGAAGTCCTGATTTTTTGTTTTTGTTGAAGCAGAACGACAAAAGGTACCCAGTTTGAAGGTCGAAATACTCAAGGTAGCGGCAAAGTTGTTCTTCTCCACGTTCGTTGTAGGCGTTACCTCTCCAAATTTTTAGTTCAATGACATACTGTTTGCCAAGGTAATCGACCACAATATCCATACGGTCGTGATCGCGGGTTTGCTCTTCAATATGGTAACTGCCAACACCATTGATGATCGGACGCAAGTAAGTAAGGAATACCTTTCGACCGTCGTCTTCAATGAACTCATTCTCTCGATCCATTTTGTAAGTTTGGTTCATGTGGTCGATGAAACGAGCCATAAGGAGTGGCATGTCTATGATACCATTTTTAACAAACTGATTCTTGTCTATTTGCCCTTGCATATAGAAAGAAGAGTATTCTTTTTCACTGATAAACAGATTATATAAACGAACCTCCATAATGCGACAAGTAACAGCTATCTTACCTTCCTTGTTTGTGATATAATTAAACATCGAAGCGACTTGAATGTACTTTTCGTCGGGATTGTAAGATTTATCATTGCCCAAAAAAAGAATGCTCTTTAATAGTTGCTTAAGTTCTGGATATTCATCCAACTTCTTAATCATATTATCAAAGAGAGTGTTACGTTCAAGTAGTATGGCATTGACAGCTTTTAATACACCTTCCTTATTCCATGAAAATTGTTCGGTTTCTATAATCTGGCATAGACGACTGACAAGGAAAGGATATCCAGAGGTGTAGTCACGAATCATTTGTGCTATATATTTTTCGTCAAACTCTAATTCGTGGTCAACCTTGTATTCTCTAAGCATACCTGCAATACCTTCTGCAGAAAGACTCATGTCAACATCGAAAGGCACGGCGATGTTCCAAGGACTATTGTACTGATGTTGCTCTTCAGGACGGATCTTCAACTTCAGATTCTTGATGTCGTAAACGCCGGCAAGGATGACGGATTGGAAGGTCGGAATAATATCCCTATTTAGAAACATACCACGAAGAATCCCTAAGAATTTAAGGAAAGAGGCATAGTTGCCTGCCTGATCTACTTCGTCGATAAGCAGTAATATACGCTTTGTGTTGCAGTGGCAGATTGTGCTGATAAAATCGGTTAATTCCGTTTCAGAGCACCTTTCTTTATGAGTGTCGGTAAACGAAATAATTCCAGTTTTCACCTCATCATCCAGCCCTTTTAATGGAACCCATTTAAATTGTTGTGCCAAGAGCCTCACAAAGGTAGAATAGAGTTTTTCTTCCTCCGCAAAAGATGAATCTGAGATGCCTTCGAAACTTATACTGAAGACGCAGTATTCGTCTGAAAAGGTGTTGCTGATTGCTTTGAGCGTTGTCGTCTTTCCATACTGCCTGCCTCGATTGATACAAAAATAATCCCCCTTGGCAACCATCTTGCGAATGATTTCCAAACGATCGGTGATGTCCACCATATAATGCTCATTCGGGCGACAAGTGCCCGCAGTATTGAAAAATTTCATGTTTGAATAGCCTATAGCAGTCAATGTTTGAATTGTAAAATTATGATTTTTTTTCACAATTGCCAAACTCGTTCGATAATAGAAATACATATCCCAAACCTATGTGATATAATCCACCATTATTTGCGATTTCCTAACCATTGGGAGGTCTGTACTTTTGTACTCGGAAATTAAACTATACAGACAACAATGGTAAATTCAATAATCGTAAACAATAGAAGCGAATCGCCTACCTTGCTCGCTCCAAGAGAAGATGGCGTATTGCTCAAAACGTGCGCCCGTACTGAATTGTACTGGGGCGACGGTGATGTCCCGGCTGACGTGGCCAGACATCTTTTTCGGGTGGCTGCTGGTTTGGAATCTCCTCTTTTGGGAGAGGGGGCGATTCTTGGCCAGATCAAGCAATCCTATTTTGAAGCGAAGAAGACGGGAAAACTTTCGCCGTCAATCAATAAACTGTTTCAAACGGCTTCCTATGTGGGCCATCGTGTGAGAACCGAAACGGGTATCGCTCGGGGCGCTGTCTCCTATTCTCAGGTGACGGTGGATATTCTATGCCACGAACTGCCAGACCTTGGTAATAAAGTAGTGAGCATCATAGGTGTCAACGAACTGACTGAATCTGTCCTTAATTTTCTTATTGCTCGTGGTGCTACCAATATCTTGCTTGCCAACCGTAGTTTTGACAAGGCGGAGGAGATTGCTCATAAGTATAATAATGTTGAGGCTTTTTCATTGAGTGAAAAACAGGAGTTGTTTAGTTTGTCGGATGTTGTTATCAGTGCAACGTCGGCTCCCCATACGATCATAAAAAGTGCAGATTTGCCTACAGGTAAATCCCAACTGCTTTTTGATCTTGCCAATCCTCAGGATATAGAGAGCGATGTCGCTACTCTTGAAGGCAAAAGAGTTTTCATTTTGCAGGAGATAGAGTCGTTGGCTCAGCAGAATCTTCAGAAGCGAGCTCTTGAAGTGAGCAAATGTGAGGCTATCATTGAAGAGGAGATTGAGAATCTTCAGCATTGGCAGGCGTATCGTAAAAAAATGGTGGGATAATGTAGGGACCGGCTTCATGCCTGCCCGTTTTGCCCGAATAAAAATGGCATTTGAATATGGGAAGAGAAAAATCAATAGCAGCCTTTGAAGAGGCTCAAAAATATATACCAGGAGGCGTCAACAGTCCAGTGAGAGCATTAAGAAGTGTAGGGGCGACTCCGTTGTTTATTAAGAAAGCAGAAGGAGTCACGTTGACTGATATCGACGACAACCAATACACAGATTTCTGTCTTTCGTGGGGAGTGTTCATTGCCGGACACGCAAATCCAAAAGTTCAGCAGGCAGTGATAAACGCTATTCCAAACGGAACAAGTTATGGCATCCCAACATTGCTTGAAACGCAGTTGGCAAAGAGAGTGTCAGAGTTGATCCCGTCAATGAAGCAGGTGCGATTTGTAAACTCAGGCACTGAGGCTACAATGTCAGCCATACGTTTGGCTCGTGGCTACACAAAAAGAGATTATATCATCAAGTTCGACGGATGTTATCACGGTCATGCCGACCACCTGTTGGTTAGCGCAGGTTCCGGCGTCGCAACGTGTGGAATAAGCAGTTCATCGGGTGTGCCACAGGATTTTGCCAAATACACCCTCGTCGCACCATTCAATGATAAAGAGGCTTTACGAGAAATCTTCAGTCAACATAAGGATGAGATTGCCGCAATTATTGTGGAACCCGTGCCTTGTAATATGGGAGTTGTGCCACAGCAGAATGATTTCTTGAAATTCTTGCGTGAAATCACAACTGAAAACCAATCACTTCTGATTTTTGATGAAGTAATCACAGGTTTCCGCTTGACATTGGGTGGAGCTCAGAAATTCTATGGAATTGAGCCAGATCTCACTACGGTAGGAAAGATTGTGGGAGGTGGATTTCCTGCCGCTGCATTTGGTGGACGACGTGATATCATGCAACTTTTGGCACCGTTGGGACCAGTTTACCAGGCAGGCACACTCTCTGGCAATCCAATCGCAATGACTGCTGGACTTGCCACACTTGATATTCTAAGTCAACCTAATATCTATGAGGAACTGAATGCCAAAGCCGAACGATTCATCAGCAAGTTGGCAGAGGTTTTGCGTCCGAAAGGAGTGGTGATCAACCATGTCGGCAATATGTTCACTCCATTCTTCACAGGCGGAATCGCACCACGTGATTTCAGCGACGTGAAAAAGAGCGATACTGAAGCATTCGCACGTTTCTTCCGCTATATGCTATCTCGCGGCGTCTATATCTCACCGTCGCAATTCGAAGGCAATTTCGTCTCTATACAGCATTCCGACGCTAAACTTGCTGAAATATTGGAAATTGCGAAAGGATTTGAGGGCTAATATCACAAACGTATGTGATACGAATCCCATTAAGACGCTATTTCGGAGGTGCCCATTGCCCTATAACTTTGCAACTGTAAAAAGAAAGAAAATAAAAAAAGAAAGGAATTGAATTATGGCAGAGTTGAAGATAACAGACGATAACTACACAGAGATTCTTAAACAGGATGGTGTGGTCGTGATAGATTTTTGGGCAACGTGGTGTGGCCCGTGCCAACGATTGTCTCCAATCATTGCTCAGGTAGCGGAAGAATATGATGGCAAGGCTGTCGTCGGAAAGTGTAATGCGGAGAATAACGAGGTGCTTACAGATCTTTACGGAATACGCAATATCCCAACCTTGCTTTTTCTGAAGAATGGAGAAGTGGTGGATAAGTTAAGCGGTGCTGTGAATAAGTTGAAAATCACAGAGACAATCGATAAATATTTGTAATTGATAGGAAGGTAATTTTATAAAGAAAAGGAATTTAAACTATGGCAAAGATTATTGTAAACGGAGAAGATCAAGAGGTTCAGTTGCCTCTGACCGTATCAGAATTGATTAAGGCTAACAATGTATTCCAGCCTGAGATGGTAAGCGTTCAGGTCAACGAGGAGTTCGTTGAGCGTGAAGATTTCGATACTCTACAAATCAAGGAGGGAGATGCAGTAGATTTCCTTTACTTCATGGGTGGAGGTCAGTTTTAGTTAAGAGTTAAGAATTAAGAGTTGATGCACTGATTTCCGTGTTAGGGGATGAACGTGGTAGAGTTAAATATTTAATTGTATATAGATGTTTGATTTTTCAGAAGAAGAACTGCTCCGTTATAGCCGACATATCCTGTCGCAGGACGTTGGAGTAGAGGGACAGGAAAAGATAAAAGAAGCCAAGGTATTGGTGGTAGGTGCTGGTGGATTGGGAGCCCCAGTTTCGCTATACCTTGCGGCTGCAGGCGTCGGTACCATCGGAATTATCGATGGCGACGTGGTGGATCTATCCAATTTGCAGCGACAGGTGATTCATTTCACAAAAGATGTGGATGTGCCAAAGGTAATCTCGGCCAAAGAGAAGATGTTGGCGATCAATCCCAATGTCAAGGTGAATGCCATCCAGGATCTGTTGATGGCAAACAACGCACTTGATATCATCAAAGATTACGATTTTATCGTTGATGGTACTGATAATTTCCCAGTGAAGTTTTTGATCAACGATGCGTGTGTCCAGGCTGGAAAACCGTTCAGTCATGGTGGTATCTTGAGATTCGAAGGCCAGACCTTCACTCACGTACCCGGTTCTGCATGTTACCGATGTGTCTTTGGAACTCCTCCTCCACCAAACGCAGTGCCAACTTGTTCACAGGCTGGAGTGCTTGGTGCAATCGCCGGAATGCTTGGTACAATCCAAGCGGCCGAGACATTGAAGTATATCACCGGCGTTGGCGAATTGCTGACCAACAAATTGCTTACATTCAATGCTAAGACAATGGATTTCCGCAAGATCAATCTCCGTCACAACAAGCATTGTAAACTGTGTGGAGATAATCCGACAATCACAGAGTTGATCGACTACGAGCAAGCCACTTGTGATTTGAAAAACCATTAATTTCAATTGATTATGACTATAGGAGAACAAACATACGGATGGCAAGAATCCAACGAAGTGATTCGTATTACGCAGGAAGCATTCGATTCCATCGTGGAGCAGGCAAAGAAGGATGCACCTGTAGAGAGTTGCGGATATGCGCTCGGAATAGTTGGAGAAGATGGAAAGAAGACGATAACATATAATTATACGTTGACCAATATCGACCACGCCGTAGAGCACTTCTCGTTGGATCCAAAGGAGCAGTTCGCAGCCATTAAGTATGCCCGCACACATGGTTTAGCCGTCATCGGAGGCTGGCATAGTCATCCTGCATCTCCCAGTCGCCCATCAGAAGAAGACAAGCGTCTTGCTTTTGATCCCAATGCTCTCTATCTCATTCTGTCGCTCTCTCCTGATGTCTCTGGGCAGCCGTTTGTGCCCGACGGAGAGCCAGTGCTGAATGCTTTTAGAATAAAGGAAAAGGAAGTTACCCGCTTCCCTGTAA
>JAKSLA010000061.1 GCA_024401455.1 Paludibacteraceae bacterium
GCAAAAGTAGTGCATTATCGGATATCCTCCAAACGTTTTTCGATGTTTTTTCGGATTATTTTTCATTATGGCTGTTTTTCAGGCAGGTAGAGACGTCCACATGGGGCGTCTCTACGGGGAGGACCAAAATATTTTAGAAAAATCCAAACAGCCTCTAAAGAAATCTCTATATTTGCAATAAAAGACATCAACAGATACTCTTTAACATTAGACATTTTACGATATATATATGGAAGCAGATAAAGAAGACGGAATTTGGAACACCCTGATTGGAACCGCTGGGGGAATTATCATTGGATTAATTGTGGGCTATTTTATATATTCTCCAAACAAATCTCAACAAACCGAGGAAGTGAATAAGGAATCGGTGCGCCAAGCTATTGTTTGTGCAGAAAGAGATTATCTCATGAGAGGTAGCGTTTATCGTGCTAAAATCATATTGGCAGACATTGACACTTCACTCCAATATAAATGTAAGGTAGGAGGCAGGAATTTAGAAAACGGGAATTATGTTGTCTGCTGCGGCAGAATAGGTAATTTCAGTTATAATGGACAGATTGAAGTAGAAGAGCCTAACGGGACTATCACACAATACCCATTCTCCCAAAACTACACAGTAACAGAACCTATAGCTTGTGTCAGTTCCTTAGTATTGCTGGCAGGGAAAGAGAATCCCATAGCCATTTCTGCACCTGGAATTTCAGACAATGATCTTAGCGTGGAGGTTTCTGGTGGTATATGCACGAAAAAAGGATTGGACTACTACATAAAACCCGATGCAGAATCAAAAACTTGCAAAGTTAGCATATATGCGAATTTGGACGGAAAAAGGACTATTCTCAACATAAAAAAATTTGATGTTGTAAAATAAATACATTGCCTACACGGCAAAAGTCTTTGACACATTTCAATAGACTTTCTCTAAAAAAATCGCTATCTTTGCAGCAATCAAAAAGTAGAGCTTTAAGTTTTTCCTCTAAATAACTAAAAACAATGTCAAGAAACGCAGAAGAATTAGCAGGAGTCACCCTACTCGGTGAGAAAAAGACAGTCTATCCAACCGACTACAATCCAAGCGTGTTGGAATCATTCATCAACAAACATCCGGAAAATGATTATCTCGTGACGCTCAACTGTCCTGAGTTCACAAGTCTTTGCCCTAAAACAGGACAACCCGACTTTGCAAAGATCATCATCAACTACATCCCCAACGAACAGATGGTGGAGAGCAAATCGCTCAAACTTTACCTCTTCAGTTTCCGTAACCACGGAGACTTCCACGAAGATTGCATCAACATCATCATGAAGGATCTGATTGCACTCATGCAACCAAGATATATAGAGGTGTATGGCATCTTCACGCCAAGGGGTGGCATCTCCATCTACCCGTTCGCCAACTATGCCGACGAGAACCACCAAGAGTTGAAGGCTCAACGCTTGGCGGCACAAATGAACCGCGTATTCTAATCGAACCCACTTTTTAGATTATGAAAGACAGCGTCATCATCGTATCGGGCGGTATGGACAGCACCGTGCTGCTTTACGAATACCAAGACAGAATTGCGTTGGCCGTATCGTTCCACTACGGAAGCAACCACAACGACAAAGAGATTCCTTTCGCAAAGAAACATTGTGAAAAATTAGGAATCAAGCATATAACCATTCCTTTGCAATTCATGAAGGAATATTTCCATAGTTCCTTGTTAGAAGGAGCAGACGCCATTCCCGAAGGAAACTATGACGACGAAAACATGAAATCGACCGTCGTGCCGTTCAGAAATGGCATCATGCTTTCGATTGCTGCTGGGTTGGCTGAAAATTACGGTTTGAAACACGTCATGATGGCCAACCACGGAGGAGACCACACCATCTACCCCGACTGCCGCCCCGAATTCGTACAAGGAATGAGCAACGCCATCGCCGCCGGCACTTACGACGGAATTACACTCGTCGCTCCTTATACCAATATTACTAAGACGGATATTGCGGCAAAAGGCAAGGAACTCGGAATCGACTTTTCGGAGACTTGGAGTTGCTACAAAGGAGGAGAAATCCACTGCGGGAAATGCGGCACCTGCACGGAGCGAAAAGAGGCTTTGGCACAAGCCGGCATTGAAGACAACACCATTTACGAACAATAAAAACAAACTCCTATGTATTACATCACGAAGAGACTGGAGATTTCTGCAGCACACCGTCTGGAACTCTCCTACCCCAGCAAATGCACTCAATTACATGGGCACAACTGGATCATCACCATTTACTGCAAGGCAAAGGAGTTGAACCAAGACGGAATGGTGACAGACTTCACCCACATCAAGGAGAAAATCAAAGAGAAGCTGGACCATACCATCCTCAACGAATCTCTTCCCGGCATCAACCCAACAGCCGAGAACATCGCCTACTGGGTTTGCCAACAAATAGAACATTGCTACAGAGTCGATGTGCAAGAATCGGAAGGAAACACAGCCACGTATGAACAAGATTAACGAAATATTCGTCAGCCTTCAAGGCGAAGGATTCCACACAGGGACCGCCAGTGTTTTCGTCCGCTTTTCGGGTTGCAACTTGAAATGCCCCTTTTGCGACACGCAGCACCAAACATTCAGCGAGATGAGCGACGAAGCCATCGTTGCAGAAGTGGCCAAACACCCAGCCAACTGGGTGATCCTCACCGGGGGCGAACCCAGCCTACAAGCAACGGAAGAACTGGTGGAGGCGCTGCATAAAATCGGCAAGAAAATCGCCATCGAGACGAACGGCACCCACGAACTCCCCAAAAATCTGGATTGGGTGACGCTCTCCCCCAAAGAGGATTCAATTGTCAAACTGACGAAAGCCAACGAAGTGAAGGTGGTCTATACGGGTCAAGAGGTTGAAACTTGGAAAGAGAAGATCCAAGCGGAACACTACTTCCTTCAACCTTGCTCGTGCAAAAACACGCAAGAGGTTGTCAACTATATCCTCTCCCACCCACATTGGAGACTTTCTCTCCAAACACATAAATACATCGGCATAGAATAAGCAAAACAAGACAACAATGGCAGGTTCAATATATCTCATTCCCAACACATTAGGAGAAGGCGAAACGCACAACGTAATGCCCAACCTCAACTACGACATCATTCGCAACATCAAACATTTCATCGTAGAGGATGTCCGAACGGCAAGACGATTCTTGAAGAAGATGGACAGAGACATTGTCATTGACGACCTCACGTTCTTCACCCTAAACAAACACACGACGGTGGAAGAACTATCCAGTTTCCTTGTTCCTGCCCAAGATGGCCACGACATGGGAATCATTTCCGAGGCGGGCTGCCCTGCCATTGCCGACCCTGGTGCGGAGATCGTGAAATTGGCCCAAGAGAGAGACTACAAAGTCGTTCCGCTTGTCGGACCATCCTCCATTCTTTTGGCCCTTATGGCATCTGGCTTCAACGGACAAAGTTTCGCCTTTGTGGGCTACCTTCCCATTAAGGACAACGAAAGGACTCTCACCATCAAACATTTGGAGAAAAGGGCACAAGTGGAGAAGCAGTCGCAAATCTTCATCGAAACACCTTATAGAAACATGAAAATGATGGAGGAACTTTTAACTACTTGCCACAAGGAGACAAAACTCTGCGTAGCCTGCGACATCACATTAGAGACAGAATATATAAAGACCAAAAGCATAGCCAGTTGGAAGAAAGGCGAATTGCCAGACCTGAACAAAAGGCCTTGCATTTTTATTCTTTATTGATTTAATGTGATGTGACGGAGACGAGCCTTGGGCGCGTAAAGATAATGAAATAGGATGTATCAAAAAGAAAGATACATCCTATTTTACGTTTATGAGAAATAATGCCTATCTTTGCAGCGTTTTGTTCCGCCCGTGTTCATCGGATCGGATTAAAAGGGAATCGGGTGAAAATCCCGGACAGTCCCGCTGCTGTAACCTTTAGTAGAGGATTGCTTAATGACGCCACTGTCGGACAAGATGGGAAGGCAAGCAATGGAAGGAAGTCAGAAGACCTGCAAAACAACATACACCTAACACCTCCGAGGAGAGGCAATAGGAAAGTGACACAGCCGTCACCACGAAGGGCGTTTTCCCTTCGGGATTCATTGTGTCCTTTTGCATCCAGTTCATTGCCGCTCGGGGGAAGGTGTCATATTCTGTTTTTATAACGAAAAATGTGCGCAATGAACAAATTTGGATTCACCAACATCGTCCTTCTCCTTTTCGCAGGCTATGCCCACGCGAACGAGGCTGACAGCACATTTTCCCAAAACGAAATCAAAGAAGTGGTTGTAACGGGCCAAAGACAAGAGCCAACCCCTACAACCCATACCTCCCAAACAATCAAAATAGAAGAGACGGAACGTCTTGGCGTGGTCAACGTCTCCGATGCCATACGACGAATGGCCGGTGCCGAAATCAAGGATTATGGCGGAATCGGCGGACTGAAGACCATATCTGTACGAAGCCTCGGTTCTAAACATACCACCGTGACTTATGACGGCATAGCGCTCAGCGATTGCCAGAACGGACAGATAGACCTTGGACGATTCTCATTGGACCAACTCAGCCAAATAAAGCTCATCATAGGTGAAGACAACAACATTCTTCATCCGGCGAAACATTTTACTACCCCTTCCGTTTTAGAGTTACAATCGGCCGCACCCGACTACGACAACAAGAATTTCAATGCAACGGGAAAAGTCAATGCAGGTTCATTCGGACTGTTCAATCCATTGGTCTCATTCGACCACCGCTTGAATAAACAAAACTGGGTAAAGGCAACGGCAGACTACCTTCGTGCAGACGGGCAATACCCCTACACATTAACCAACGGACAACTAAAAACGGAAGAGAAACGTAAAAATTCAGCCGTAGAAAGCGGCCATATCGAGGTCAGCAGCAAATTCTATTTAACCTCCAAGAGCCAACTCTCCGCAAAGACCTATTACTTCCTTTCAGACAGAGAGTTGCCCGGCAGCGTCGTCTTCTACAACACCCATAGCAACGAAACACTGAAAGACAAGAACTTCTTCACCCAAGTGCAATTCCGCACAGATTGGGAACGTACCACCCTGCTTGCCAACGGGAAATTCAACTGGTCCGCCTGCTACTATCACGACGAGGCAAAGAAATACCCCAACGGAGAAGAGAACGACAACTATTTCCAACGGGAATGGTATGGAAGCGTCGTGTTAAGAAGGAAAGTCACCCGACACTTCTCCTTTGCCAACGCAGCCGACTACGTCTTCAACAGTTTCAACTCCAACATCTACGACTGCGTCTTTCCGAAAAGACACACCCTGTTGGACGCGGTGAGCGGAAAATATGAAAACCGATGGATAACGGCGACAGCCACGGCATTGGGATCGTTCTACAAGAATCAAGTGGAAAAGGGCGAGACACCCAAAGATCAAAAACGAATCTCCCCCGCCCTTGCCGTGTCCGTCAAACCCTTTCAACCGGACCTCTATTTCCGGGTTTCGTTTAAAGACATTTTCAGAATGCCAACATTCAACGAACTCTACTTCGATTCGTTCGGAGCCAAGAGCCTCAACCCAGAGAGAACCAAGCAATATAATATCGGGACAACCTATCAACACCAATCCGAGAGAGGTCTAAAGAATCTCTCCGTTTCGGTCGATGCTTACTACAACGAAGTGAAAGACAAGATTGTAGCCATTCCAAGAATGTTTGTCTGGAGCATCATCAATATGGGCTATGTAGAGATAAAAGGGTTGGACTGCACACTCAACGGAGAGGTGGAAACTTCTCGACGGACCCGCGTTTTCGTCAGTGCAAAATATGCGTACCAATATGCCATAGACAAGACGGACGAGCGGTCGGACATCTACAAGCACCAAATTCCCTACACGCCTCTACACTCGGGCAACGGAAGCATCGCCTTTGAAAACCCGATTGTCAACATAGCCTACAGCCTCACAGCCGTAGGCAAGCGCTATTGCCAACCACAAAACAACAAGGCAAACAAGATGGAGCCATATACGGAACACGGCCTCACGCTCTACAAGCAGTTTAAACTCAAACATTTCGACACCAAATTAAGAGGTGACATCATCAATCTGACCGATAAGCAATATGAGGTGGTAAAGTTCTACCCTATGCCTAAACGGTCTTACAAAGCATCCGTGGAATTCAATTTTTAATCAAAATAAATTTAATAACAAATGGAATTTAAAAGATCATTCAGAACAATTGCTCTCCTTATGATGGGAGCCGTATCTCTAACCGCTTGCTCGGACGACGACGACGATGAGCCCAACCCACAACAAGCAGAGAAAAACAGCAACACCGTTTGCATCGTAAACGCAGGAAAGTTCAAACAAAACAACTCAACCATCTCAATCATCGACCTTGACTCAAGCAAAGTCTATAACGACTGCTTTGCCAATGCCAATAGCCGCGGTTTGGGCGACACGGGTCAAGACGCCGTTCGTTATGGCGACAAGATCTACATCGCCGTTTACGGATCAAACACTATCGAGGTTGTTGACGGGAAGACACTTAAGAGCCTCAAGACCATCCAACCAGCAGAAGGCAAGCCAGGCAACCCACGCGACATCGTTGCTCACGACGGCAAGGTATATGTTTCCCTCTACGATGGCTATGTAGCCAAAATCGACACGGCATCTCTCGCTATCGAGGATTCTATCGCAGTAGGTCCAAACCCTGAGGAGATGACCGTAGCCAACGGCAACCTCTACGTTACCATCTCAGACGGTATGAACTACGCCAACGGTTATGCCGACGGATTGGCCGTTTCTAAAATCGACCTCAAGTCGTTCAAGGAGATTGCCAAGATCGATGTTTTGGTAAACCCTACGAAAATAACTTCAGACAAGTCGGGCAATGTATTCGTCATCTCTATGGGTAACTACGCTGACATTCCTGCTACCGTTCAAAAGATAGACAGCAAGGACAATGTAACGGCTGTTGCAGAGGCTACCCTTATGGCTTGCAACGACAACACGCTTTATACGATCAATGCACCTTACGGAGCGGCAGAGATGAACTTCGTTAGCATCAACACGTTGACAGGCGAGACGGTAAGCAATGCCTTCATCAGCGGCGAGGAAACTCCAGCCAACCCAACTGCCATCAGCATCAATCCTAAGAATGGCAACATCTTCATCGGTTCTTACCTCTCTGCTTCTGACTATGCAAGCAACGGCTATGTATTGGAATTCAAGGCAGACGGAACATTCAAGGCTAAATACAATGTAGGCGTTGCCCCTGTTGGCTTCATCTATTAATTGTATAAATACGACCTTCGACCCCTTCGAAAGTCCAACAGACTTTTATTGGAGTCTTATTAATTTTCCATAACTTTGACAAGAGGAGGACGGGCCGTCCAAAGCCAGTTCCTCCTCTTTCTTTAAACTTTGTTTTCAAGCACATAACAAACGTTTTACCGCAAAAAAAATGACAAAACAAGCAAATTCCTTTTTTCTTTTTCTCTTTGGCCTTCTGATGTTAAGTTGCCAAGGCAATGAAAAGAAGAATTCATTACAAGGAGAAGAGATTACATTCAAGTATGCACAACTTGTAAAAATGTGGGCGTATGAAGATTTCCAGAAATTAGAGATTCAAAATCCTTGGGACACTGCTTATACGCTACAGACCTACTTGCTTGTTGACAAGGATAAAGACCTGCCCGAAGACCTGCCCGAAGGCATCGTTCTCCGCACGCCATTGCAAAACGCTGTTGTCTATACCACAGTCCATTGTGCACTGCTCTGCGAACTCACTGCCTCCGAAGCAATTAGTGGTGTTTGCGACTTGGAATACATCCAACCTCACCTCATCAAAGAGAGATGCGTCCAAGGCAAAATTGCGGACTTGGGTAGCAGTATGGGCCCCGACATCGAGAAAATGATAAGCCTCAACCCTGACGCAGTCCTTCTCTCCCCGTTCAAAAACAGCGGAGGACACGGAGAATTGGATAAATTCGGAATGCCCATCTTTGAATGTGCCGATTATATGGAAAAAGAGGCCCTTGGCCGTGCAGAATGGATCCGCATCTATGGCAAACTTTTCGGACAAGAAGCGAAAGCCGATTCTATTTTTAGCCAAGTAGAGAATGATTTTAATAAAATGCAGACAGAAGCAGCCAAAGACAGTTCCTCGCCTCGCCCCGTCCTACTATATGGAATGCGAAACGGCTCGGCATGGTACGTACCTGGCGGGAATAGTTATATGGCCAAATTGTTCAAGGCAGCAGGCGCCGACTACCTCTTTGCCCAATCCGAACATTCAGGCTCCGAACCCCTTGCTTTCGAGACCGTCTTCGACAAAGGCTACAATGCAGACATCTGGCTCTTCCTCTACAACCAGGAAAAGGATAAGACTTACAAGGATTTAGAATCCTATTCCGATTTCAAATCCTACAAAACAAAAAATATATTTGCCTGCAACACGGGCAAAATCCCTTATTACGACGAGACGCCGTTTCATCCCGAAAGGCTCTTATACGACCTTTGCCTCCTATTTCATGCTAAAAAAGAGCCTATAAGCAATGAGAAATTGCACTATTACCGTAATTTAGCGGAATAAGTAGAATGAATAGAGATGAAAGGCGATAAAACATTGACATACACATTAACGATGACCCTCTTGCTGGTTCTCCTTTTTGGGGCGAACTTGTTTTTCGGATCCGTCGATATACCATGGAGAGATAGCGTCAACATCCTAATGGGAGGCGAAGGCGGGAAAGCGAGTTGGCGTTTCATCATTTTAGAATCGAGATTGCCGCAAGCCATCACCGCCCTGCTTTGCGGCCCGGCGCTTGCCGTTTCCGGATTGCTGCTCCAAACGGCGTTCAACAACCCGTTGGCGGGGCCTTCCATTCTCGGCATCAATTCAGGAGCAAGTTTGGGCGTGGCCATTGTCATGTTGCTGATGGGTGGCTCTATCGGAGTCGGCAGCCTATCTTTTTCCGGCTACTTGGCCATTCTCATCAGTGCCATATTCGGAGCATTGCTTGTCATGGGCGCACTCCTGCTCTTTTCGTCATTTGTCAAAGGGAATCTGACCCTCCTCATCATCGGCATTATGGTAGGCTACCTCACGTCTTCCGCCATATCTTTGCTCAATTTCTTTGCAACGACAGAAGGCGTCCACTCCTACATCATTTGGGGATTAGGCTCATTCGGTGGGGTATCAAACGCCCAACTGCCGTTCTTCGCCATCAGCATCCTCATCGGACTCACAATTTCCATCCTGCTCATCAAACCGCTCAATGCCCTCCTTTTGGGCGAACGATACGCTGAGAATCTCGGCATAAACATTCAACGCACACGCAACCTGCTCCTATTGACCGTAGGAATACTCACAGCCAGCGTAACGGCCTTCTGCGGACCGATAGCCTTCATTGGTTTAGCCGTGCCCCATATTTCCCGATTGATGATAGGCTCATCCAACCACAACAAACTGATGCCATTCACCCTGCTGACGGGAGCTGTGATTGCCCTTTTATGCAACCTGATATGCATTCTTCCGGGCGAGAACGGCATCATTCCGCTAAACGCCGTCACCCCCCTATTGGGTGCCCCTATCATCATATATGTACTTATCAACCAGCGTAAAATACAATACTTCAATTAATGGGAAAAGAGATTATCCTTTCGGCGAACGACCTTTGCATCGGCTATCCTGACAAAAAAGGGAATACGGCTGTACACGAGCATCTGAACTTCTCATTGAGGAAAGGAGAACTATGCAGTCTCATCGGCCCCAACGGAGTAGGCAAATCGACCCTTCTGCGTACCATTTCACGGCTTCAACCGAAATTGAACGGAGAACTTACTCTTTGCGGCAAAGAATTGGAGACGTTCTCCACCAAAGAGTGCTCACGCAAGATCAGTGTCGTATTGACGGACAAATCTCCCATCGGAGGATTGACCGTTTCCGAGGTCGTCGCTTTAGGCCGACAACCATACACGGGCTTTTTCGGCCGCCTCTCGGAGAATGACGATGCGATGATCCAATCGGCCATCCAATCCGTAGGTATGGCAGAGAAGGTCAACCACCACATGGCCGAACTATCCGACGGAGAGCGACAAAAGGCGATGATAGCCAAGGCATTGGTGCAAGAATCGCCCATCATCCTACTTGACGAACCCTCCGCATTTCTCGATGCCGCCAGCCGCATTGAAGTCACACAACTACTCCACGACATCGCACATACGCAAGGGAAGGCCATACTATTCTCCACGCACGATTTAGAGCAAGCACTCCAACTCTCCGACCAATTATGGTTATTGACGGGAAACGGACTTTGTTGCGGTGCCCCTGAAGATTTGGTGCTAAACCACCACCTCAACTCACTTTTTGAAGGGAAAAATGTCTTCTTCGATAAAAATAACGGCACGTTCAAGCACACCACCATCTACCACAAGACAGCCCACCTCACGGCGTCGAACGAACTGCTTTTGCATTGGGGATTAAATGCCATAAACAGACTAAACATCGGGCAAGCCTCTTCCGAACAAGCATCAACAAGCATTGAAATCGTATCCGAAACGAAGATACTGCTACAAAAAGCAGGAGAAGAAAAAAAGGAACTCAAGTCGTTTCAAGCGTTAGCGGAGGAGTTGTGAATCAGCCAAAATCCAACATTGTTTAATGCTTTTGCCCTTTCAGGGCGGATAGAAACACAACCGTCAAAACATCCAAAAATTTCCAAAATTTCCAATTTTCCCAAAGATTTACAAATTTCCAAATTCCCCCAATTTTCCCAAATTTCCCAATTCCCCCAAGGCGGCGCTTCGCTCTGCCTTGGGCTATGGGCTTTTGGCCTTGCAGGCCGTGACTATCACAAAGCGACTGAAATTTCGCCCTGAAGGGACAATCACAAGGCTCTCAGCCCAACGGCAAGCGGAGCGACGCCTTGGGCTTATATCAAACAAAGACGTGGCGTTGCCATGCCAATAAGGACATGGTAACGCCACGTTTATAAAGATGCAGCAATGCTATTCATTGAGACGCAGCAGTGCTACGTCTCTACCGTTTTATCTCTTTCTTGACAGAACCGTCCTTCATACGAACAATGTGGACGCCACGGTAATTTCGATTTACTCGTTCGCCAATAACATTATAGCGTCCCTCTTCTTCCGAATCCTGTGCATTGATCAACGAAAGGCCGGTTGGCTCCAATTCTCCATAGATGGCCTCTATGTTTGTGAGCGTGAAGAAATACTTGTCTTCTGAATCTTCTGGTATCGCCGTGTTGAGACGAATCTGACCGAAGGTGCATCCTGGATATTGTGCAATAAACTGCGATAACAACTCGTGAAGATTATAGGTCTTGGACACTATAGGTTCAGATGAGGATGTTCCTGCCGCAGCAGATCCGATATACCAGTCATTATTCACTTTCTTGCCTTCTGCATCGAAGATTTCAAAGTCCAAACGATAACCGGTGGTGCTCTCTTCGCCACACTCGATAAGCAATCCGCCGACATCTTCCACCTTTTTACCCTTTAGAATATCGGATGGGAAATAAGCCCACGTTGTCGTCTTGAAATAGTGACGGTCGCCAACTGCTTCTGCATTACCTACCCCATTCAAAGCCATATAGCTCGGAGAGAAGGTCACATTATCAACATACATATCCACTCCGCCTGTATTGATAAGCGTGAAGGTGTTTTCGCCCTCTTTTACGTTCGCTTTGTAAGTAACATATTTCCAGTCCGTACCGGTGCTTACAACATCAAGTTTCACATCCGTTGCGTCGCCAAACGATGAGGTAATGGTACCTGCACCTTTAGACATATATTTGATGCTCACTTCGTACATGCTTGATTTGCTTATAGCGCCCGACCAACGGAGCGATGCGGCTTTGTTGGTTCCCATCATCTGGAATCCCATAGCAGAATGTCCTCTTATGCTTCGTAGTTGGCCACCGTTCCAATTGTATTGGTGTGTGACGCATGACGCTACGTTTTTGAAATCCATATCTTCAGCCTCGATAATAAGATCGGTAGCATAACTTGCCGGTTGCTTGATGGACGACGCCTCTATAGCAGAGGAAGGGAGATAAGCCGTCGAACGGTTCGCCTCACCGCCTGCACAAGCGATAGTCAAGTCGCATGGCCCACAGTGATTGATGGTGCAGGTATAGACGCCATTATTCCACGATTCAGACAGAGTGGCTTTGGCCGATGCGTTAGAGGACTGACGGCGATCTGTCAATGTTGCTTTAGGCTGTGACTTTGCTCCGTAGATGGTGATGACGTCAGACTTTACGGATGTATCGTCTGCACGGTAGTTGTTGAAGTAGCAAACCATCTGATCGCTATACTCGTTTATGAGGGCGCTGCTGTATTGAGCAAACTTCAAGTCCATCTTCTGGCATGTATTGTATTTCAAAGGAACACTGGCCGAAGCTGTGGTTTTGCTGTTCATGAACGAGTACGGGAAATAGCATACAAGAGCATTCTTATTGCGAGCCACAAAAAGGTCTCCGGTGCTAACCTCCGGATAGTTAGCATTAAAGAACTGGACTTTTGCGTTTTGATTTGCCCACGCTGTCTTGTTGTTGATGGCAGAGCGTTTTATCTGATTAGGAATCTTCTTTGCCACATTGTCATAAAGGTCGATGACGATAGGAATGGACTGATAACGGCCCGTCTTCTTGAAATAGAGGTAGTTGTTGTTACCATAGCCATTTATCGTACCGATTCCGCCTTCCGAACTCGTGCGTGCATTAGCCGGATCATCTTGCAGATAAAGACCGTGATAGAGATCGATAGGTGCCGCATAGGCGTTCACCTTCAAACTTGTAGGATCCTGACCCGCACTTACATCGTTGATGATACAAATCTTTGTACGTTCGATGACCTCTTCGCGAGTTGGAATGTAGATGGTTCCATCTATGACTTTACGCCACATATCGACCCAGATGTTGTCGAAGTTGGCAAACGTCGTCCAATTGCGTCGTGTGTATCCGTCGGCAGTTCTTGTAGTGCTGAGGTTTCGGAAATCTTCCGTCCAGATGAGTTCTGGTCCATCCCATACGCAAGCACCGTTGAGAGCCATCTGCTCAAGTACAGGAGCCACGCCGACAGCACCCGGGTAGGCCATATTTTTATAAGCACCATTATCTTTGGCGAATTCATCGATCATTCCGTTCCATCCGCAGTTATCATAGCGAACGCCGTAGTTCTTGGCCAAGCCTGAGATAAAAGGAGCCAAAGTGACCGACTCATTATTGAACCAGTTGGCGGAAGTGGTATATTTATAAAGGAAAAGCACCGCTTCAGGAGCCGCTTTGCAGGCATTAAGGAAATCAGCGTTTCGCTTCATCATTCCAATCGGGTTCACTGGGTGCGACCAGATATTTCCACAGAAGGAGATGGTAAGGAAACCGCCATACTTCTGGTGCATAGGGACAAGACGCGCGAAGAACTTTATACGGTCAGTATCTGTGCTCGAACTTGCATCATTGTATTCGCCAAATCCCCAGAACTGCTCTGCATAGTTCCAGCCCAAGAAGTTTTTGTAGTCCTTGAAGAATGATTCCATGACAGCAAACGACGCATCAGCGTGGGAGGCGTCGTCCTGCAAGTGGGTGTGACCGCCTGAGGCAGGTTGGCAGGTAAACCACAAATTGTTTTTGCAGCAGACTGATGCCCAGGAGCGATAAGTCTGTATGGCATTTTGTGGCATCTTATAGATTTTCAAATCCTTGTCATATTGACACGAGAGCGAAAGATTCATACAAACGTATGGCTTGATATCCTCTGGGACTAAATCGATAATCTTTTGAGGGTCAGCCTCATTCCACACATCGACATGAATCATCCACATAGGGTGACGGTTGTCAATAGGACGTCTACTCTGCGCAAATGTTGTAACACACAACATTAGCATCAATAAAGTTATTACTCTTCTCATGGTTTTAGTTGTTTATTTGGTTTTATGTGGTCAAAAATACAAAAAAAATAGAAAACCCATCGTAATTAAAAGTGATTTCATGAAAATCACCCACGGCATAGATTTAGGCCACCCCACCCTATCAGCCAAGTTGTATGCTGTTGAGGCGGGGTGGTCGATTCTGCATTTACTTGCTCAATCTGAAATCTACAGGCAAAGTAAAGTAACTGCGCACAACTTTTCCGCCGTTCTCTCCCGGTTGCCAGTTAGGCATCTTACCTACCACACGCGCTGCCTCCGCATCAAGTAGTGGATGAACAGACTTTATCACACTGACATTACTTATGGAGCCATTTTTTTCGATTACAAATTTAACTATTACCTTTCCCTGAATACGTTTCCGAAGTGCCTTTTTGGGGTATTCCACATTTTCCGAAAGATACTTTTTCAAGGCTATGGTTCCGCCTGGGAATTCGGGCCTCTTCTCAGTAATCGGACAAATAATCGCCTCTTCCATCTCAGATGGTGCGTCAGTAGCGACATTGGTCTCCTCGGCATTCTCCCTTACTGCCTGATTAGCAAAGGTATTCACTGAAAACAACAGTGATGCTATTAATAATATCTTCTTCATACGAATTTATGTTACTTATTCCTCCTCCTGCTAATTATCCTGATTCCTCTATTTCTTAACAATAGATTCCAAGGATGTCAATGAGGCCTTCTCCATCACACCCCATTTCCCTTTTTTCTTTTGGTATTGTTCAACATCGTATTCATACATTTTTCCCGTCAGATAATTCTTACTACTTCCATAACCATAACCGGCCGAGCCTCCAGAAGTACCATATTGATAGTGTTCCGAACCTATCAAATAAAAATCGCCATTTTGGAAACGGAAAAGATTGGTTGTTTCTATTAATTGATGCGAAGCAAGCCAAAACTGTGTACGGATAAAGATACGCATCGACCCGGTTGAGTTAATGCTTGCATATAACTCACTTGTTTTTCTATACGGTCCATCCGCAGGGAAAGCCTCATCCTCTAAGGCCAATTCACAGCCTGAGCCAAATGAGTAAACGCCAAACAGGGAATAAATCCCCTCTTTGGATCCCCAACAAACAGCCACATAGAAGGTTCGGCATTGTGGATCGGGTTCAGACAACGTATCTTGCAACGTCAGCAACAAATCTTTAACTCCATCCTTATTCATGTCGCCGGTATCCCTTGATTGAACGATCCAACCCGAAGGCAAAAGTTCATCAACAGTCTTTCCTGTAAACTTGAAATTGGGCGTGGCAGCAAAAAGATTGGCACACAAAGAAAAGAAAGCCACCGTCATTACGGTTTTGAAATGATTGTTCATAAATGCACTATTTTTAAGTCATGAAAAAAGGGTCAATATTTATCTCGTTTGATTTTTCCCGACTCCGTCCTTGGAATTTCAGGAAGAAAGCGAATCTCTTTGGGCAAAGGTATCCACTGAAAACAACAATGATGCCATCAATAATATCTTCTTCATTCGAATTTATGTTTTTATGTCACCTATTCCTCCACCTTCCACTCCGTGATATTTCTCTCCTCCGTACTGAAATTGACACCGATCTTCACTACGGGCTTCTCTTTGGACGTAATCTTCTGAGCGTATTTCTTCATATCTATCTGAGCCAGAGCCTCCGCCGCAGAATGGTTGCGCTTGCACTCCATGACATAGACACGTCGGTTCGTCTCAAAGAGTACATCTATTCGGCCGCCTAATACAGGAAGTTCAACAAAGACATTGAACCCCGAGAAGCGTATCATCAGATAGAGCATGTTACGAAAGTTCGCCTCAAGTTGCTTAACCTCATTGGTCTCGAACGGTATCTGACCCATTATCTGTTGAATCTGGGCCATGAAAGTCTGAACGTCATCCGCTTCGAATGCGTCTCTCAGCAAGCATAGATTATAGTCGCCATCTATGTCATTTCCTTGAGAATACTCATTCATCAAACATTGGATAAATCCGTCCTCCACCTCTTCATTCGGGAAGCCCAAGGTATAGTATTTGCGGCCGTCATAGTTTTTCAGTGTCAGATATCCACTTTGATACAATGCGGCAACCATATTCTCCTCTCCGTTTCCAAAAGAAGCGATGGTTTCTGCCGTTGCCACTACTCCATTACTGAATTTGGAAAGATCATAACTTTTCCGTTTTAGCATGAATGTCAGATAAGAGGGGGTGCCAGTAGCAAACCACTTGTTCTCTAACATTTTGGACTTTAACGAGCCAAGTAAGCTATATGGATTGTAAACGTCTTCGCTATTGGTGCAGAAATGATATCCGTCATATTTCTTCTTCAACAATTCATACATGCACTCCTTGCTGACATTTAGTTTGTCCGAAAAGATGTCAACTTCGGCATCAAAATTGGCGTGTAGTTCCTTTTCTGTGATTCCACATATCGAAGCATATTCCTCCTCCATGGAAATGTCGTCAGGATTGTTAGCCGCACTAAAAACACCCAACTTGCCATAGCGGGTGACCCCCGTCAGGAAAGCGAAACGAATGTATTGGTCCGCCCTTTTCATGATGCCATATATCCCTTGAAGCGTCGCCTTGTTTTTGTCTTGTACTTCTGGCATTCCGATAGTGTCAGTCAAAGGCTTGTCGTATTCGTCAATAAGAATCACCACCTTTTTGCCCGTGATTTCTTTGGCCCTACTGACAACTCCGTAAAAACGGTCTCCCACGGAAACCTCCTCCTCCATCTTGCCATATTGCTTCTCCCACTGCGCCAAGTAAACATTCATCCGGTCAACAACCATGGTTGGATTACTATAGTCAGCAGCACTGAAGTCGATATGAAACACAGGATATTCCACCCAATCCCTTTCAAGTTTCTCTATTGCAAGTCCTTTGAACAACTCTTTCCTACCTTTGAAGTAAGCATCAAGGGTTGTGGTAAGCAGACTCTTTCCGAAACGACGCGGGCGACTGAGGAAATAGTATTCTCCGGTCGTGACTAATTTATAGACAAGATCCGTCTTGTCCACATAAACGTAGCCGCCTTCTATTATTTTTTCAAAAGTCTGTATGCCAATCGGATATTTCATTATCGAACTTGAATATGTTACTTTGCAAAGTTAATGAAAGTTTTTGAGATACAAGAAACTATAGCATCAGCAAGGACGCAAACACCTGAGACTTTATGCTCTAAAATCATAAAAAATGATTGTTCACAAATGCACTATTTTTAGGTCATGGGAAAAGGGTCAATATTTATCTCGTTTGATTTTTCCCGACTCCGTCCTTGGAAATTCAGGAAGGAAGCGAATCTCTTTGGGCAGTTCATAAGTCGATAGCGACGTTTGCAAATTCCGCATCAAATGTTCGGTAGGAAATGCTTCGCCCTCTATGACCAAAACCACTTTTTGCCCAAACTTAGCATCTTGTTGAGACGTGAAATAGAACTCTCGATCTATATACTGCGCTATTTTGCGTTCCATCAATTCCGGATGAACTTTCACGCCTCCCGTATTGATGACATTATCCCAACGACCTTTCCACAAGAAGGAAGTTGAAGAGCTCAGTTCCACAACATCATTCGTGACCAATGGATCGACTGAAAGATAGTCTGCATGAATAACCAAACAGCCTCGGTCATCCAATTCAAACGAAACGGAGGGCAACGCCTTATAAATCAACGTCCCTTCGCCATCTGTATCATTCAACGAAGCAAGAGCCACATGCGAAACCGTCTCAGTCATACCATAAGAGACATAGGTTTGCAATGGCAAGGAGAGCAACCACTGGGCTTCTTCCTTGGGCAAAGGGCCTCCGCCAACCAAAAGATTTTTAACATTGGCCAATCGAGATGCTCCATCTTTCAAATTTCTCAAAGAGAAGACTTGCATCGGCACCATGGAGACCAGATCAAATTTTCCGTCGAGAAGCGGTGTGGATGATGGTTTCTCCAAATAGAGGTCAATGCCGCCGACAAGAGCCCGGACCACCATCATTTTCCCCGCGATATAATTGGCGGACAAGCACAATAGTATGGAAGTTCCGGATTTCATTTGAAAGAAGGCGTTCGTTCTTCGGGCCGACTCCCTCATCGCATTCTTGGACAGTCGTATGGGTTTCGGCTGACCAGTCGAGCCCGAAGTATATCCCATGACATAATCAGACGAATCAAACCAATCCGTCAAGAAGTTGACAAAAGCCTCATCTCCTTCCGTTATGGAAAGGAGATAAGCCCTATCCTTCATTTTTTGCAAATCGCAACGAAAACCATTAATGGTAAGAAACTCATCTGCCATAAACAATATCTATCTATTACAAAGATACACCCTATTGCCTAATGTTTGTTCATCGGAAAAGAGTTTTATGCTAAATCTAATA
The DNA here is from genome assembly GCA_024401455.1 of Paludibacteraceae bacterium. Classification (GTDB taxonomy): domain Bacteria; phylum Bacteroidota; class Bacteroidia; order Bacteroidales; family Paludibacteraceae; genus RGIG10190. Next base: position 18,282 of record JAKSLA010000061.1, read on the forward strand.
CGCATTACCGTAATTAACTATAAATCAGACAATAAACATAAAATAGCAAATTACCGCAAGTTTCATAATGCAAAAATGGCAAATTACCGCAAGTTTCAATGCACAAGTTCAGAAAAAGCGGCTCTTATTCTCAAACATCTTTTACTTCATTCACGATTAAAGTTTCCCTCTTTGGAAGTTTTTTTCATTCCTTGATGTATTGAGCCATCAGACTTTGGCCGATACCAATACGACGTGCGACAGCGGATGCATTAAGTTCCGGATGGGAAAGGAAAAGTCTGTTTGACCATAAATACGGTCGTCTGTATAAAAAGTTAATTATATAATAGTGGGTGATATTAAAATCACCGTCCAATGCAGACCAGATTGCGTAACCTCCTTGCTGTAGCCAATGTGCATGAACACAAAGGGTAAAGCAACTAACAATATCTGTAGAGCTAGCACTATGTAAATTATTACTTTTGCCATAGACTTTGGAATTTTGTGCAAAGTAACAAAAAACTTCATGATTTGAAAATGTTGGCGTTTATACCCACAGAAGCATATTTTCTCTCAAACAACGCATTCATGTGATCTTCTCCGTCTTTGCTC
>JAKSLA010000062.1 GCA_024401455.1 Paludibacteraceae bacterium
TTCTGCTTTTTGATCCTTAACAAAATTTTCCACTAAAATTTAAACAGCTTCTAATAGAATATTCTCAAAGATATAAAAAGAGAAAGAGGATGCCGGTTGAACAACCCATCCTCTTTCTTATTTTTTGCAGAAATCACATTAGCCATTTACCACAACCGTAGCCTGCGCCATATCACCATTCACTGGTGGATTTAACTTTGAGACCCGGACCTCAATAGCCTCTACTTGTGGAAAATTCTGTTTTACTGACTTCATTATTCTGCCAGCCACATGCTCTATCAGTTTGGAAGGAATATGCATTTCCTGCCGTACCAAATCAAAAACAATGGCATAATTTATCGTACCCTCCAAATCATCGGTCTCCATTGCCTTCGAGAAATCGGTGTCAAGCGCAATACTCACCTCATATTCACCGCCAACGATCGTCTCCTCAGGCATAACGCCATGAAACGCATGGAAACGCATCTTCTCCAACAATATCTTCATATTCCTACTATTTGAAAAAAGAGAAATTAACATGGCCATAGTTCCTATGGTCAAAAAAATGAGGATGAGACGAAAATGTGAAATCCTTAGGATGCTCTAAAATCAACATCCCGCCTGGAGCCAAAAGTTCGTGTGAAAATATCAAATCAGGCACATTAGGCAAATCCTTATGGTCATAAGGAGGATCTGCAAATATCATATCATATTTTGCACCCGTGCGCTCGATAAACTTGAACGTATCCGTTTTCAATGCATTGATACAATCTACACCCAACTCTGCTATGACCTTCTTTATAAAAGAATAGTTGATTGAATTGAGTTCCAACAAAGTGATGTCCTTGCAACCACGGGAAGCGAACTCCAAACTGATGTTTCCCGTACCGCCAAACATATCCAACACCTTCAGTTCCTCAAAATCGACCATGTTGTTCAGAATATTGAACAAGCCTTCTTTGGCAATGTCTGTCGTCGGACGTGCCTTTAAATTGGCAGGCGGATTGAATCGTCTGCCCTTATATATCCCGCTTACAATACGCATAGTGGTATATTCAATAAATTTTGATAACGCTCAGGAGCCTCAACCTTTTCAAAGGCATCGCCTACTATCGACAACGGCTTCATTGCTATACGAACATTCTTCAAATAACGCTTCATGGCAACCATCAATTCTTCGTCCACCCAACCAGAAACCGAAGCAACCGACTTATACTGATCCAGTCCAAACAAGTCATAGATGCCCAAAACGAAATAAAGAAATTCATCGACATTTCTATAAGAGAAAGTATTCGCCATCTGCAATTTGCTATTGACGGCAACCACCACATCAACAAATCCGTTGTGCAAATTCAAAAAGAGATTCGATTCGGAATGACGCCTGTTCTCCATCACTGAAGTCTGAATAAAGACACTCTGACGATTGACAAACCGAGCGGACGGAAATACAGAACGCACCGTCTGCACAAAATCAGACGAGAGCGCATAGACATTATTCACATCCAAGATTTTCAGCGAATCGACATGTAACGACAAAGAGGCATCCAACTCTCCATGAGTCAATTTCCAAACCGACAATGCATCCGATTCTTGAAAAATGCCCATTGGCACCAATTCATAGACCGAATCCTCGTCCAGAAACTGAACATTGAGGTATTGCGCTTGCAATACAGGATGTTTCTGTCGATAACCCTCCAAAACCTCGGCCGATGATTTTCCTGGTTCTGCCACTTCCATAAAATAGAGCAGTTCGTCCGACTTTCGGGCATGGACAATAAAACAAAATCCATTCGGAATGAACCGAATGGACATTGTATATTCTAAAGTGTTAGACAAATCGAATGCCTTGCCGGCAATCTCCGTCAACCTCTCTTTTTGCATTACTCCCAGTTACCTGCGTTGTTGTTAGACTCAACTGCGTCACCAACCTTAAGACCTGCATAACGACCCAAAGTCTCTGCTTGCTTGTTCAAGTTAATGATCTCTTGCTTGTTCAAACCGTTAAGATAAACCTTGTAAGGAACCTTAGCCTCGAACAAAGGAATGTGAGTATTTGACTTTGTAACATAGTCACCGATTGCCATCTCAAACATTTGACCATTTGTGAAAGGCACGTATGGCAATGAATCCAAACCTGGATAGTTATCACCAAATACAGACTTCTTAACGCTAACATATGATGTATCACGTCTAAAGTTTTGGTGGAACGCCTCAAGATCGTCGATGCCGTACTTTGCAGCCTCCTCTGGCGTTGACAAAGCCAATGCGATTGAATCGTTCAAACCCTTCTCCAATTGTTGGTCAGTCAATTCACCCAACTTCATAACGACAGGAATTTGCTCGTTGTTGATGAAGTTCAAAAGTGTCTTGAAATCATCCGTATAAACACCCTTCAACTCCTTGTACTGAACCTGAGCCTTTCTGATGTCCTTGAGACGTTGGATCACTGCGTTATCTCTCACTGCTTTATTCTCATTAAACTCGATCGGAGTCATGATACTGCTGTAGCATACGTAAGCCATAAAAACTGTGGCTACGATCAACAAGCTCTTAAAAACAATTCTCATATTATTTCTATTTATTATTTTTTTTGTTTCTACGCACTATTAATGTGCAAATTTAAAAAAGAATTAACGATAATAAAATCTTTCGCCCAAAGTTTTTTACTTCTCACTATAGAAATCTATACAAAGTAGCCCACGATATTGCAGAAACGACGAATAAAAAGTAACTTTCGACTTCTTTTACGCCAAAGAACAAAATAATGATCAACGATTTTCTCTATAAAAGGATTGTAGGACATTTTCCACACACACCTACCCAACAGCAAGACGAACTTATCCAACAATTGGCTGAATTCGTCATGGACCGAAACCCAGGCATCTTTCTTCTAAAAGGTTATGCGGGAACAGGTAAGACGTCGGTCATCGCCGCACTCATCAAGGCCATGGACGAACTGCAACAAGGCATCTTCCTGATGGCCCCCACCGGAAGAGCAGCCAAGGTCCTCTCCTCCTATTCGGGAAAGACGGCCTACACTATTCACAAGAAGATATACCGACAACATGTAAGTGGCGAAATCAACGGCGACTTTTCGCTGAATATAAATCTCCACAAAAACGCATTGTTTGTAATCGACGAGGCTTCCATGATAGCCAATGCTACGACTGAAACGAACTTTGGTTCGGGCCGACTGCTCGACGACCTTATCCAATACGTCTATAGCGGTGACGGATGTCGAATGATCCTCATCGGAGATACAGCCCAGTTACCGCCCGTGGGCCAGACGTTAAGTCCGGCGCTCGACAAAGGTCATTTGGAAGGCTACGGCTTCCCCGTCCATGAATATCGCCTCACAGACGTGGTCAGACAAGCTTGCGAATCGGGCATCCTTTATAATGCCACCAAGTTACGCCTCAACATCTTGGAAGAGTTGTCGGGCATCATTCCTGAGATAGAAATCGAAGATTACACGGACATTGAACACGTCACCGGAGAAGACCTCATCGAAGCAATCTCTTCCTCCTTCTCTCAAGTGGGAATGGATGAGACCATCGTCATCTCACGCTCCAACAAGCGGGCCAACATATTCAACAACGGCATCAGAAACCGCATACTCTACAGGGAAGAGGAACTCTCCTCGGGCGACCTCCTCATGGTGGTACGCAACAACTACTTCTGGTCCAAGAACATTGAGAAGTTCGACTTCATTGCCAACGGAGACATTGCCGAAGTGAAACGCATCCGCAACAAACAGGAACTATACGGATTCAGGTTCGCCGACGTGCAACTCTACTTCCCCGATTACGAGGTAGAGATAGAGGCGAAAATCGTGCTTGACACGTTACAAAGTGAAGCCCCTGCCCTCAGTTACGACGACCAGAACCGACTGTTCCAAGCCGTTCAAGAAGACTATATGGACATCGGCAACAAACGGGAGCGCATGAAGAAGATGCGGGAAGACCCATACCTAAATGCCCTACAAGTAAAGTTCGCCTACGCCGTCACTTGCCACAAGGCACAAGGCGGACAGTGGGAAACCGTATTCTTGGACCAAGGCTATCTCACAGAAGAGATGATCAACACGGAATACCTCCGCTGGCTATACACGGCATTCACTCGTGCCAAAACAAAACTATACTTGGTCAATTGGCCGAAAAAATAACGGACATATAAATCGGGGATTTTACAAAAGTCCTCTTAACAACATAAACAATGACAAAAATAGGCATCATCGCCGCCATGGATTCAGAGGTTCAACTTCTGAAAGAGAACATCCAATCGCTAACCACACAGGTGATAGCAGGCACAGAATATTATACTGGTAGAATCGGCAACTACGAAGTGGCCTTGACCCGCTGCGGAATCGGAAAAGTCAGCGCTGCCCTCTCTGCTCAAATCATGATTTCCGTCTTCCATTCAGACTGCATCATCAATACAGGATGTGCAGGTGCCCTGGCAAAAAACATCAGCATCGGCGACATAGTAATCTCCACCTCCACCATAGAGTGGGATCTGGACCTCGAAGCGTTAGGACTTCCCCGCGGTTTCATCACCGCCCTCAACGAGCGAGAAATGAAAGCCTCGCCCCATTGGTCGCAAATGGTAAAAAACGCCATCCCTGACGAGATGACGGTCCATGAAGGTCTGGTTCTGTCTGGCGACCAATTCGTCTCGACCCCAGAGCAACGACACATTATTGAAAAGTGCTTTCCGACGGCTCTTTGCGTAGAAATGGAGGGGGCCGCCATCGGCCACGTCTGCGCCCAGAACAACATTCCCTTCTGCGTAGTCCGCTGCATGTCCGACACTGCCGACGGAGAAAGTAGCGTCAACTTCGAAATCTTTTCCGCTCAAGCAGGCGAAACGTCAGGCAATATTCTCATACAAATGATGAATGCGTAAAAGGCACTTCTACAAACGAGGCCTAAATGTTAAACATTTAGAATCGGGGGATTTATAGAAGGTTCCTAAAGATTCTTGACTGTTTTTCAATATTTTTAAACACGCTGACCATTTATAAATCACGTCAAATGCTATTTTTGCATTATATTTTAAAACAAGAACAAAATGAAACGAATCATAGCTCTTCTTTTGGCAGGCTTCAGCCTTGTCAACATAATGGCGGCTACGCCTAACCAAACCGACAAGAAAGGTCGCAAGCAAGGCGCATGGAGCAAAACATACGCCAACGGCCAACTCATGTACGAAGGTCAGTTCAAAGACGACAAACCAGTCGGCACTTTCAAAAGATATTTTGAGACAGGCAAACTCAAATTGGTGCAAACCTATACAAAGGGAGAAAACTCCAATGTTTCCATCTATGAAGACGACGGAAAAACCATCGCCATGGAAGGTGCATACATAGGGAAAGAGAAAGATGGCGAGTGGAAGTTCTACAAGGAAGGCAAACTTGCCGTTAGCGAAACCTATACGAAAGGTTCACGCAATGGTCTTTCCAAAGCCTACTCCGAAAAAGGCGCCGTCATTGAGGAGACGCCATACGTCAACGACAAAATCGAGGGTGTAAAGAGGACGTTCTTGGAAGATGGTTCCCTATACCAAGAGGTAGAATATAAAAACGGTTTGGAAGACGGCTTCTACAAACTATACGAAGGCAACAAGGAGCCTGTCATCACCGGCCAGCACAAAAACGGCAAACGTGACGGCGAGTGGAAAATCTATGACGAGAAAGGTCAAGTGGATGAGGTGTTAACCTACGAAAACGGCAAGCAGACAAATGCCAAAGAACAAAAGAAGAAACACAGCAAAACTTTCGATCAAAAAGATGCTGAACACCAAATCCACAAAGAGCCAACAGAACTATTCCCTGGTTCAACTGTCAAAAACATGTAAACATGGCCGAATTAGAATCCATATCACTCAGTGAACTGCTGATTGGCATCAAAGGCATCATCGCCAACAATGTGGAGAGCCAATACTGGATTCGTGCGGAGATAAGCGACATCAACGAGAACTCCAGCCAAGGCCACTGCTATATGGAGTTGGTGGAGAAGGACGAGACCATCCAATCCACCATTCTTGCGAAATGCAAGGCCGTCATTTGGGCGGACACCTACCGTCTCATAAAGCCCTACTTCTTCAAGGAGACAGGTCAAACGCTGAAGACCGGCATGAAAATCATGATTGCCGTCACACCCGCATTCAGTGAGAAATTTGGATTCAGTTGCTACATCCGGGATATAGAGCCCTCGTTCACCATCGGAAACCTCGCCATTGAAAAGCAGAAGGTCATCCAACAACTACACGACGACGGCATCTGGGACATGAATCACTCATTGAAACTGCCCGTTCCCCTTCGCCGCATTGCCGTCATCTCATCCCCGACAGCCGCTGGCTATGGCGACTTCATGGATCAACTGAGCAAACGTGACGAATACAAGTTCTTCACAAAATTATACCCGGCCATCATGCAGGGCGACGAAGCGCCTGACTCCATCATCTGTGCCCTCGACGCCATCTACGAAGAACAGGAAAAATTCGATGCGGTAGTCATCATTCGCGGAGGAGGTGCGACAACCGACTTATTGGCATTCGACCAATACGATTTAGCCGCCTGTTGCGCACAATTCCCCTTGCCTATCATCACAGGCATCGGACACGAACGTGACAATTCCGTCGTTGACATGGTAGCCAACTCCCGTTGCAAGACACCGACCGCCGTGGCAGAATTCATCATCAAAAAGATGGAAGAGACGGTCCAACAATTGGAAGAACTGACCGAAGCCTTGCACGAAATCATCCAAAACTGCATCACTCAAAACAGGCTGCGCCTCAAAATACTTGCATCAAACCTTTCCTTGGCTACAGCCAATCGGATGCGAGACGAGCACATCTACACGGAGCGCATTGTAAACCGACTGAATGGCGCTGTTCAAAATCGAATACGCAGTGCCCGCCAACAGACGGAACGGATGGGCGAAGAGATGAAGAACATACTCAAAAACAACCTTAGGGAGGAAGCCAACCACGTCGAACAACTTCGGGGCATACTGATTCAACGACTATCCTCCACCATTGCCGAGGAGCGTGGAAAATTACAAGCCAAGGAGGTTTCCGTCAAACTTCTCTCCCCTGAATACATTCTAAAAAGAGGTTACTCCATCACACTGAAAAATGGTAAGGCGGTAAAGAACGCATCCTCTCTAAAGCCAGGCGAACAAATCACCACACTATTCGCCAAAGGCAAAATAGACAGTATCGTAAAATAATAAAAGACAATACATATTATGGCTAAGAAACCAATCAACTACAAAGAGTCCATCACAGAGTTGGAAGAGATAATCCAAGAGATGGAGGTCAACCAGATGGAAATCGACGACCTTGCAGCAAAGGCAAAACGTGCCACCGAACTTATCAAGTTTTGTAAAGAAAAATTATACGGAACAGAAAACGAGGTGAACAAAATACTGGAAGACCTAAACAAAGAGTAAACATTCAGAGACAAGAAAGGCTGACCCATCAGAGTCAGCCTTCCTTATTTTATAACATCAATTATTTCTTCTTGATTTGCATTGCTTCTACGCCGTCCGCATCAAGAATAACGATAACGTCACCCTTAGACTGAATGGATTTTGCAGAATTCAACGCTTTCACCACAGCGTCTTCAATATGCATATTAGGCCCCATCATACGAGTCATTCCCATATTGCCAAACGACAATGAAGAATCAGACGTTAATGTGTAGATGCCCGTGAAATTATTCACGCCTGCATTACCGTGCATTTTCGACGAATCTTGAAATTCGATGAATGGCTTAGTCGCCGCTTCCTCCGTACTTACACCATAAGCCGTAAGCACCTGCCACTCTCCGACAAGAGAGACATTCTCCTTCATAGACTTTGTTGATGTGCAGGATGAAAAAAACGGTGCCGCCAAAAGCATTGCCAACAACTTTTTCATATCCTAATTCTATATTAAATTTATTATTTATTGTAAACGTCGGTCAAATCAACTTTAACTGTCATATTTGACAAATCTCCGAACGCACTGAACATCGCCACAACCAAGACTGCCTCCATATCTGTTGACTCTTCCAATTTGGACATATCCATTACGACTGTCACCACTGTGTTCACCTTCATTTCATTGCCATTGACAACTGCAGTCAAATTATCAACAGAGACAGACTTGTAATCGATTGGAAGTCCCTCCAAATCCATATCAAGCAACTGAGAAACCATACCTCGAACATCAGCCCCCTTCTTTAACGTGTATTGCTGGCCATTTTCAGTCAAAGTGAATGACATTTGGTTATTTTCGAAACACTCATATTTGCCTTCACCGGCCTCTGTAATCATTGTGCCGTCTTCTTTAAATGTGACTCTTTTTGACAAAAGGGTACTAACTTCTTCACCGTCTTCCACTCCTTCGCCACCCATCGCATCACTTATATCGATACCATTAAAAAGGACCTTTTCTGTAGAAGCATCCTCGTTCAAAACCCAAGTACCAACTAACTTATCGTTAGCAATTGGTGTTTGGTCTTGCTCCTCTTTGTCGCCCTTGTCATCCTTGTCATTTACCTGCTCGTTCTTTGAATTGTTATCGTCGTCATCATCATCTTTGCTACATGACGTAAATGTCAATGAAAAACACGCTAAAAGTGTAGAGAAAAAATACAATTTAAATTTTGTCATTTCTAATTCATTTTTAGTTAAACATTAAACAAAGATAGCCATTTTAATATAAACAACTACTACTTCAAAGGCATTTCTTTAATATAAACCGTACGTTGAGGAAAAGGAATCTCAACATTGTTGGCATTCAATGTATTATAAACAATTTCCTTGGCTTTAGACATCGTATAGGTCTTATGAACGACCAACGCCCAAAATCCGATGATCAAGTTGACGCTATTGTCACCGAACTCGTCCAAATAAACTTTTATACCTCGATCAAAATCAATCAAAGTTCTATCGTCCATGCTCTTTTTAAGTTGCAAAGGGACATCCATGGCCGTAACCTCCTTCATCTCTTCCATCCCCTTCACCAACATATCACGAACCTTCGCCACGTCTGCCCCATAAGAAACGCCGACCGAAATCTTCACATATTCATAACCGTGATTCTTCGTCAAATTCTTAAAACTCTTATTGAACAACGAGGTGTTGAGTATCGCTATCACGCTACCGTCCAACGTCTCAATCTGCGTACTCTGATAAGTAATCGAATCCACCTTTCCTCTGATACCGTCACACTCAATCCAATCGCCCACACGAATACGACCCGACATCAAGGAGAGCCCATATATAAAGTTTTCCAAGACATCCTTCAAGGCGAAACCAACACCCGTAGCCAAACCTGCCGTCACGATGGAGATACCCGACTTCGGCACACGAAGCAACACCAAGATGAATACGAAGAAGAATCCCCACACCAAGATAGAGATGACATTGTTGGCCAATGTAAGGTTGGCCTCCGTCAAATCAGCATGGTTCTGCACCTTGTACTTTTTATAAAGGGCCTTGGACATATAACTTACGAAACGGAAGATAAAGAAAATCACCGCTATCAACGAAATCTTCCACAATGACAATTCACAGACACCCTGGACATTGATGAAATTAAGGAAGTAGAGATCCCTGGCCGCATCTATCAAGTCGAACACGCTTGCCGTCAGATACAAACAGAAGAGGACCGAGAAGATGGACAAGATCGGAATCAGGGTCATTCTAAAGAAATCATAGAACCACGTAATGAAAATGTCGTCGCCTTCCGTCTTTTTGGTCGGATGCATCATTTCATAAACCGATTTTCTCACCTTGTCTGTTGTCCACGACGGATTCAACGCCTTCATCTTGACGATGAGATTCTTTCGCTCATATTGAAGCATAAGGTCGTATGCACAAGTAATGGCCTGGATAGCCATCAACTGGAAAAGCCACCATATAAACAACTGCACGGAGAGCAAGGAGAAACCACACCAACTCGCTATGCAAGAAGCCAGCATCACGGCGAAGGAAATCAATGTGTAGAAAACATCACTAAATCGCACCTTACTTCTATGCTTCACTATATTTCGCCATTGCCATATCGTGAAGACCAACAATATAGGAGGGAATATTAGGCTAACCACCGAATTGGTGATGAATATGACACGAAAGACGATAATAATAAATCCCATCGTAAGAATAGGAGTATAAATCAAAAAGCACTCCTTGAGTTGGTCAGACTTAGCACGCAGCAAGATAGAGAGCAGGACGATAGAGACCAAAGCCGAATATTCCAACAGCAACTTGCTCGCCATCAAGAAGAAATGATGTTCTTGGAAAGGTCGCAGAATCGAAAGCACCAACGTGAAAAGGATCATCGAAATCGCCAGAATCAAATACGGTTTCTTCTCATTGAATGTTTTTGTCTTATATCGATTCGGAACGACAAAACGGATGATGATGTTGCTCAACAAGAAGGCCAAAACAGCATAGAAAATGATGAAGAAAGGCAACATCAGAACCGACATTCCACGCCACTCCGAACGGGCCGAAACATCCTCCGCCTGCCAATATTTATCCTTAATATCACGTTGAACACTCATAAAATAGAATCGCCAACGGGACAGGATTTGAAAATAGCTGCCACTGCCATTCACAAAGACAAAATCCTTAATGTCCGAATAGCGCTCTATGGCATAATCATTCACCTTCTTCAAACGGTCAGCCACATATTGGTAATGCTCACTATCTTTCGAAACGCCATTGTAGAGATAAACAAACTGGTCGCGTATAGCCGTAGCCAAAGCCAAACAGGAGTCCCTGTCTGCCTGCGCCTCCTTTCCGAGGACAAAGAGGCTCGTCGCCGTCAGACTGTCGGTAAGTTCCTTCATGCTTTCGTGGATAGCAAGCGTGGAGTGAGCAACAGACTCCAACTGTCCGAGATTGTGCATGTGCAGGTGTTTGTGCACCTGATATGTGGAGTCTGACTCATCGTGCGAATGTTTTCTTGGCGGAAGAAGTTCCAACACTTCAATGATGTTGTTGTAACGGTCCACATCCAGTTTAAAACTGCCCAAAATGCTATTAAAAGGCGCCGTATTACCGCTGAACTCCTTATATTGTTCCGTAGCCTCATGGCAAGCATAAGACAAGTCGAACGTATAGTCCTTCTTTTGCGAATAAAGCATCAAGGCTATCTGTTCACTACGCTGCATCGTCTCCACCAAGCGTTGGTGCTGGATTTCGTTATTGACAGCATACCACTTCAAAATTTTATCTTGCTCCTGCTTGTAATTTTCCAGTTCGGCACGAAGCACCTTCAATGTCTGCTCCAAACTTTTTTCCTTCAATACGGCATTGGCCGAAAACGAAAAAAGAAGAAACAATAAAAAGACATAACACTTTCTCATCTTCAATCGATATATCGCTAAAATTCAAAGGAGAGGACGAACTCCTTTCCAAGCAACAAAAATAAAGAAAACTTTGCATTTGACCATCTTAAGGGCAGGCCTATTCAAAAGACAAATCAACGATTCATTCTCCAATCCGCCCAAAGCCGGCCCACCGACCAACTTTGTAATCCCGTGTTTTTTATACGAAAAAGAGCAGAGATAAAACGCCAAGTAAAAAAATGTTTTTGTATTTTTGTAGTCATAAGAACTATTTAACAACACAACTCGGACTAATCTTATCCGAAAAAAAAGAAAAGAAATGGTCTCATTAATGATTATCTTGTTCCTCATCGGCTATGCCTGCATTGCCTTGGAACACAATTTGAAAATCAACAAAGCGGCAACAGCCCTGCTTTTGTCCTCTCTTCTTTGGACAATTTACATTTTCTACGCGCAAGGTGGCTACCTGATCAACGTAGAAGAATACATCGAACACTGCAAATTCGCAGGGAAAGATGTCGTTGACAACGTACTTCACTATGTAGTTGACGTACAAATCATCGAACATGTCGGCGATGTGGCCGAAATCATCTTCTTCCTTTTAGGAGCGATGACCGTCGTAGAACTCATTGACGTTCACGGAGGATTCTCCATCATCACCAACAAAATCACTACAAAGAACAAGAAGAAGCTCCTTTGGACGCTCTCCATCGTCACATTCATCATGTCAGCCATCCTTGACAACTTGACGACTACCATCGTGATGGTAATGCTTCTTCGCAAACTCATCGCAAAACAAAAAGAACGTTGGCTATTCGCCTGCGCCATCATATTGGCTGCCAATAGTGGAGGTGCCTTCTCTCCTATCGGAGACGTAACAACCATCATGCTTTGGGTAAAAGGAAACGTCACTACGCAAGCCCTTATTCCAAACTTGATCCTTCCTTCTTTGGTTTCTTCTCTCTTCCCTATTTTCCTCATCAGTTTCTCTCTGAAGGGCGACTTGGAAGAGGTCGTAGAGGAGCAACATAGTTCATCACACCACACATTGAAAGCGGCGGAGATTGTTACTCCGTTTGAGCAGAAGTTCATCTTCTATTTGGGTGTAGGCTGCTTGGTGTTCGTACCCATCTTCAAGTCCATCACTCACCTTCCTCCGTTCTTGGGCATCCTGCTCGGATTAGGTGCATTATGGATCTACACCGAAATGATGTATGGCAACAAAAAGAATATCCCAGAGTCTTCAAAGGCAAGAATTTCGGTTGTCTTAGGTCGTATCGACTTTACTACAATTTTGTTCTTCCTCGGCATCCTAATGGCGGTGGCTGCTTTGCAATGCGCAGGCATCCTTCATGATTTGTCAATCTTGTTGGATGAGAAGTTGCACAACATCTACCTCATCAATATTCTCATCGGTATTCTGTCTTCAATCGTTGACAATGTGCCATTGGTGGCTGGAGCAATGGGTATGTACGAAGTAGCCCCTGCCGGTTGCGCAGAAGCAATGCTCCCTTACATGCAAGATGGAACATTCTGGTTGTTCCTTACTTATTGTGCCGGTGTAGGTGGCAGCATCCTCATCATCGGTTCAGCCGCAGGCGTTGTCGTCATGGGATTGGAGAAAGTTGATTTCGTTTGGTATCTAAAGCACGTCAGCCTTTATGCCCTCATCGGCTACCTGACAGGCGCAGGATTCTTCATTTTGCAAGAACTCTTCCTCGTACCTATGCTTCACTAAAGGATTAAATGATATTGCTACAAACGGGTTATTGGCCAAAAACCGATAACCCGTTTTCTTTTATATAAAATCAGACATCTACGCTTCCACTTTGCGCAATAGACTGAAAATATGTCACCACCAGCACCGAAACACGGACACTTTGACACGCAAATTTGCTTGGCACTTTTTTTGAGATTTTCATCACAGAAATTCGAATATAACAACAAAAAAAACATATCAATATGCAGAAAGGAAACATCGGGGTAACGACCAATGACATCTTCCCCATCATTAAGAAATTTCTTTACAGTGACCACGACATTTTTCTTCGTGAACTTGTATCCAATGCAGTAGATGCGACACAAAAGCTAAAGACACTCGCTTCCGTAGGTGAGTTCAAAGGTGAAATGGGCGACCTCACCGTCCGTGTCAAGGTGGACAAAGAGGCAGGAACCATCACCATCTCCGACCATGGTATCGGAATGACTCAAGAGGAGATCGACAAATACATCAATAGAATCGCCTTCTCAGGAGCAGAAGAATTTTTGGAAAAATATAAAAACGACGCCAACGCCATTATCGGCCACTTCGGACTTGGATTCTACTCATCCTTTATGGTTTCAAAAAGAGTGGATATCATCACTCAATCTTTCCGAGAGGGAAGCAAAGCCGTAAAATGGAGCTGCGACGGAAGTCCTGAATACACATTTGACGACGTAGAAAAGGCTGAGCGCGGTACGGACATCGTGCTCCACGTTGACGATGAAAACAAGGATTTCCTCGAAGAGAATAAGATCAAGGACCTTCTCAACAAATATTGTAAATTCTTGGCCGTTCCAGTCGCTTGCGGAAAAGTAAAAGAGTGGAAAGACGGAAAAGAAGTCGAGACGGATAAAGACAACGTCATCAACAACACCAATCCTGCTTGGACACGCAAGCCTGCCGATTTGAAGGACGAAGACTACAAGGCTTTCTACAAAGAATTGTATCCATTCGGAGAAGACCCATTGTTCAACATTCATTTGAACGTTGACTATCCGTTCAACTTGACGGGTATTCTTTACTTCCCTAAAATCAAGAATAATTTCGAGGTTCAAAAGAACAAGATCCAACTCTACTGCAACCAAGTGTTCGTCACCGACTCAGTAGAAGGCATCGTTCCCGAATTCCTTACATTACTTCATGGCGTAATTGACTCTCCAGATATTCCGTTGAACGTCTCTCGTAGTTACTTGCAAAGTGACAGCAACGTAAAGAAGATTTCCAACCACATCACTAAGAAGGTGGCCGACCGTCTTCAAGAGATTTTCAACACCCAAAGGTCTGAACTCGAAAGCAAATGGGACGATTTGAAGATCTTCATCGAGTACGGCATGTTGACCGACGAGAAGTTCTGCGAGCGCGCACAGAAATTCGTCCTCATCAAGAATGTTGATGGCAAACTATTCACCCTCGAAGAGTACAAGTCGCTCATCAGCGAAAACCATAAGGACAAAGACGGAAACGTCATCTATCTTTATGCAACCAATGCGGAGGAGCAGCATCAATATATCCAAGCCGCAAAGGACAAAGGCTACAATGTGCTTTTGATGGACGGACAACTCGACGTTCACTTCATCAGTCAATTGGAACAAAAGTCAGAAGGCAAAGCCCGTTTCTCCCGTGTAGATGCCGACATCATCGACAAACTGATTCAAAAGGAGGAGACAAAGGCCGTATCACTAAGCAACGAGCAACAAAACGCACTTACGACTGCCTTCCAAGCACTTCTTCCAAGCACAAACAAGATGAACTTCATCGTCTCTTTCGAAAACTTGGGTGAGAATGCACAACCTGTGTTCATCACTCAAAACGAGTTCATGAGACGTATGAAGGAGATGTCTGCTGCCCAAGGCGGAATGAGTTTCTACGGTGAGATGCCAGACTCTTACAATTTGGTCGTCAATGCCGCCCACCCTCTCATCAATAAGATCATCAAGGCTGAAGAGACATCATGCAGCAGCGTAGCCCCATTAAGCCAAGAAATCTCATCATTAGAGGCGAAACGCAAAGATTTAAGAGGCGACAAGAAGGATGCTGACTTAGCAGAAGCCATCAAAGACGAGATCAAGGAAATCGACAACAAGATTGCCAGTGCACAAAGCACACAAAAGGCAGCATTCGAAGGATTTGCCAAAGAGAACAAGGAAATCAAGCAATTGGTTGACCTTGCCCTCCTCTCCAATAATTTGCTTAAGGGCGAAGCGCTAAGCTCCTTCATCAAGAGAAGCATGGAAATGTTGTAAAAAACAATGGCCCCTCATACTAACGGCAACGGCTACAATTCAGCCCGTTGCCGTTTTTTTTTGCAAAAAAAAGCCACTCACGGACGTATCCGGAGTGGCTCCAAACTGGCATAATCCAGTATGATTTAAGGGTCGCCGATCCAAACAAACAAAGAAAACATCCCCGTCGGGGAATCTAACCGGCAACCCTATTTGTTAATCTTCGAAATGCCAATTTGTTTTGAAAAACGAACTATACTAAAAATACAAAATGACATAAGATATATAACCTTCTAAAGGTTGCTCTCATTTATAGAATTGAAGTTACATCTTTTTTTCAAAACCTCCAAATGTTTAAAGCATTTTGTAATGACAAATAAATCAATTCTTTTTTATAAATTCGCACTGCAGAATTTGAACAATCAAATTCAATTCATTCATCTATATGTCAACCAATTAAGAGAGATATTTTCACTTTCTCTCTAATAATCTTTTAAAAGACATGGAACATAAATTGAGAATTTACAATACGCTAAGCCGAAGAAAAGAGCTTTTCACTCCGATAAACGAGCCATACGTAGGTATGTATGTTTGCGGACCAACTGTATATGGTGATGCACATTTGGGACATGCCCGCCCAGCCATCACATTCGACACACTCTTCCGCTATTTGAAGCATCTTGGGTACAAAGTGCGCTATGTACGCAACATCACCGATGTAGGCCACTTGGAGCACGACGCTGACGAAGGCGAAGACAAGATTGCAAAGAAGGCTCGTTTGGAGAAATTGGAACCGATGGAGGTAGTACAATACTATTCTCAACGCTATCACAAGGCAATGGAGAAGTTGAACGTTCTTCCGCCAAGCATTGAACCTCACGCTTCCGGCCACATCATCGAGCAAATTGAGTTCGTGAAGAAAATCCTTGATTCAGGTTTTGCCTACGAGAGCCAAGGTTCCGTATATTTCGACGTTGAGAAGTACAACAAACAACATAATTACGGTAAACTTTCCGGACGCAACATCGAAGAGTTGTACGAAACCACTCGCGAACTGGACGGACAAAGCGAGAAAAGGAGAAGTTTCGACTTCGCATTATGGAAAAAGGCTGCTCCTGAACATATCATGCACTGGCCGTCACCTTGGAGCGAAGGATTCCCTGGTTGGCACTTGGAGTGTTCGGCAATGGGCACAAAATATCTTGGCGAAGAATTCGACATACACGGTGGAGGTATGGACTTGATGTTCCCTCACCACGAATGCGAAATTGCGCAGTCAACAGCGGCTCTCGGCAAAGAGACCGTACACTACTGGATGCACAATAATATGATCACCATCAACGGACAGAAGATGGGTAAATCATTGGGCAATTTCATCACATTGGACGAGTTCTTCAATGGTTCACATATAGGAAAAGACGGAAACGAGATGCTTAGTCAAGCTTATTCGGCCATGACAATTCGTTTCTTCATACTTCAAGCGCACTATAGAAGCACCGTAGATTTCAGCAACGAAGCCCTACAAGCGGCCGAGAAAGGATTTACTCGTTTGATGGAAGGATACAGCCGCCTACAGAAATTGAGTGCAGCCAAAGAGTCAAGCGTTGACGTAGCCGGCTTGCGCGAACGCTGTGAAGAGGCCATGTTAGATGATTTGAACACACCGATTGTCATTTCTAACTTGTTCGACGCTTGCAAAGCCATCAACACAGTCCACGACGGCAAGGGAACCATCTCAGAAAGCGATTTGAACGAGCTAAAAGACGTGTTTAAGCTCTTTGTCGAAGAGATTTTGGGCCTTCTAACAGAAGAGGCCGGATCATCAACCAACGAGGCTTACAAGAAGGCTATTGACCTTTTGTTGGAAATCAGACAAGAGGCAAAATCAAAGAAAGATTGGGAGACTGCAGACAAAATCAGAAAACAACTCGCCGAATACGGTTTTGAAATCAAAGACGGTAAAAACGGCTGCGAATGGAGTTTGTAAAATTTTGACAATAGAAACCAAAAGAAAAACGCAACGGGAAGCATCTCGTTGCGTTTTCTTTTATACCTAAAACACTGACCTAAACCTTAAACCGTCATCTCGTTACCACAATCGTAGCACCGCAGAACATTCTCTTTAACATATTTATGCTTAGTCAACGAACCACATACAGGACATTCTACTCGCACAATTGAGTACAATTTACTTTGTGGCTGGTTGTTCATATTCATATTGGTATTCGTATTAGTAGTACGATTATTCGCAGAAGGCTTTGTTGTATTCACATTCGTATCCAAAATTGACTTGCCAAATGATCCAAAAAGCATATCCAATAAACCCATAGTACCTAAAATTTAAAGTTCAACGCACAAAATTAGGAATTTTTGCCAATTAAACATACAGACATCATTGTCGAAACAAAAAAAACATCTTCCTCATCATATTCATCGGGGCGCAGGGCATCGACGACGGCGCATCGTTCACCGGGGCGGGCACAAGGCACGGGCGGGCACAAGGCGCCGCCCCTACACGCACCCCCCGACGCGCATCGAATCCATTCGGAAACGGGCATCGCCCCGGACCCGGTGTACGGGCGCCCCTCGTGGGTGCCCTCCTCGGAATCCGCAAAACGGCGGGGGTGCCCTCCTCGCAATTTGCCGACGGCGGGATACATTCATTTGGGCGGGCGCATGGCATAAACGGCGGCGCATCGTTCACCAGGGCGGGCACAAGGCGCCGCCCCTACGCGCACCCCCGACGCGCATCGAATCCATTCGGAAACGGGCGTCGCCCCGGACCCGTGTACGGGCGCCCCTTGTGGGGCCCTCCTCGGAATCCGCAAAACGGCGGAGAAAAGGGCGCCCACATTCCCCTGCCGCCGGGGCGGCACACAAAAAAAAGGGGGGCGATTCTTTCGAATCGCCCCCCCCCGAAGATGGCGGCCTCCTACTCTCCCGGTTTCCCAGTACCATCGGCGC
>JAKSLA010000063.1 GCA_024401455.1 Paludibacteraceae bacterium
CATCTTTTTTTGTGTTTTTTCATTTTTTTCCATAACGTATCACGAAAAACAACCCTCCACTTTGCGAAACCAATCCATTCAATGATTGACTATTTTCCCCTTTCATAGATACAACGAATCTTCTATTTGTGAATTGTCATAATCTATTCTGAAATCTTCTAAAAAATGTCGTTTTTCTTTGTCTTTTTTATAAGGGGAAACAAATGAAATCCGTACCTTTGTTAAGGTTAAACGAATGAGAAAATATGCGATATTTTAAAGATACTTTTTTAGCAAAAATAGAAACAGGAATACTTTTCTTACTAATTTTCATAGGGATTCACTCTCCTCTTTCTGCACAAAAGATAGAGTTGAACAAATCCATTTCGCCCATCATACAAGACTTGAAAGCCCAATACCCGTTTTTGAAAAATGCGCCACTCAAAGTAGAAAAATACAACATCGACCTCGACAACGAGGTGATCGACATAAAGTTCACCAAGCACATGGAAGGCATCCCGTTCAGAAACGAGGTGGTCCAAGCCCTCTACGACAGTATCAAGAGCATTCTTCCCGAACCGCTGAACGAATATACGATCAACCTTTCCGTCACCAACTACAAATTGGAGGAGTTGGTGCCCAACTATTATCGAACCAAGAAACATCAGGACAAACTCCGCAAGCCGAAAGAGTTACCCGACGGACTACCAATCGTCAAAAACACCACCAAGCCGTTTGAAATCACAAATGGTCTGAACAACAAGCACATCGCCTTATGGCACAGCCACGGATGGTATTTTGAGCAAGCGAAAGACCGTTGGTTATGGCAACGCCCTTACCTTTTCCAAGTGGTGGAAGACACCTATACAATGAGTTATGTCATGCCATTCTTGGTTCCAATGCTTGAAAACGCAGGAGCCTACGTATTCCTTCCCAGAGAGCGTGACACACAGACCAACGAGGTCATCGTTGACAACGACACTAAAACGGGGAACAGCCTCTATCAAGAAAAAGACGGACAGAAGTACCAATGGAGCATGGGTGACTCTACGGGTTTCGCCAACAAAAAAGAGATTTACTACGACAATGAGAATCCCTTCACAATGGGTTCTTACCGAAAGATAAACTCAAGAAAGAGTGGCGATGCCTTCATCGAATGGGTTCCCGAAATCCCTGAAAAAGGCGATTACGCCGTCTATATCTCCTACGCTTCCCTACCCGAGAGCGCCGATGATGCCCGCTATACAGTCCACCATACGGGTGGAGCGACCGAGTTTTCCATCAACCAAACGATGGGCGGCGGATCATGGGTCTATCTGGGCACTTTCAACTTTGAAAAAGGTGTCAAGCCTGAAATCGGCAAGGTGACACTCACCAACGTGAGCCACGAGAATGGGAAAATCATCACGGCAGATGCCGTACGTTTCGGCGGAGGTATGGGCAACATTGCCCGCAACAAGATAGCCACGTCCAAGAAAGAGACGCCTGCCCCTCCAAGCATCAGTGGCCGCGCTCGCTACCTGGAAGGCGCCCGCTACTGGCTACAATGGTCCGGCTTCGATCCTTCCGTTTACAATAGGAACAACAGCAAAAACGACTACAAGGACGACTACATGAGCCGTGGCGAATGGGTGAACGCCCTCGCAGGCGGTTCTGTCAAACTACCGGATGCAACGGGTAAGAACATTCCTATCGACATGGCAATGGGATTCCATACAGATGCGGGATTCTTCGCCTCCGATTCCATCGTCGGAACACTCAGCATCTACATGACAGAAACGAACGACGGCATCTTCAAAAACAATCAACGTCGTCTTGCCTCAAGGGATTTGGCAGATTTAGTGCAGACTCAAGTCGTGAACGACCTACGCACCCTCTACCGCCCTACATGGTCTCGAAGAAAGTTGACAGACCAATCCTACTACGAAGCCCGCGTGCCAGAAGTACCTTCCTTCCTTTTGGAGTTGCTCTCGCACCAAAACTTCGCAGATATGCGCTACGGATTGGATCCGAACTTCCGATTTGACGTCAGCCGCGCCGTTTACAAGGGTATCCTTCGCTTCCTTTCTTCCCAATATGGAACGGACTATATCGTGCAACCGCTCCCTGTCACCCACTTCTCTTGCGAATTCTATTCAAAAGAGAGGAAAGAGGCCTTCTTGACTTGGGAGAGCCAATCGGACAGCCTCGAACCGACCGCCACCCCAAAACGCTATATAGTCTATACGGCCATCGATGACGGAGGTTTCGACAACGGAACCATCACCAACAACAAGAACATCACCATTCCGATTGATTCGGCCAAAATATACCGTTTCAAGGTAACGGCAGTAAATGATGGCGGTGAGAGCATGCCTTCCGAAATACTCTCCATCTGCAACATGCCAAACAGCCCACAAACGGTGCTAATCGTGAACGGATTCAGACGCATCTCTGCCCCTGAAAGTTTCGACAACGAAAATTACGCAGGCTTCTTATGCAAAGAAGATCAAGGTGTTCCCTACGGCAACGAATATAGTTTTGTAGGTGCTCAATACGACTTCACCCGCAAATCGAAATTCAAAAGCAACGACGAAGCCGGATTCGGAGGCAGCTACAACGCTTTTGAGACGAAGAAGATTGCCGGCAACACGTTCAACTTCCCATACGTCCACGGAAAGGCAATCAAAAATGCAGGCTGCTCCTTCTTTTCTTGCAGCAAGGATGCTTTCACGTCCCACAAGGTTTCTACAAGAAACATCCACTGCATCGACTTCATTGCCGGAGAAGAGAAAGAGTGCGACATCAGAGGCGAGAAGAGGTACCGTATATTCGACGAGCCAACACAACAGATATTGACGCGCTATTTAAGACGAGGAGGAAAACTCTTCCTCAGCGGTGCATACATCGGTTCTGATATTTGGCTCAGAGACTCCGTTTGCAACGACAACGACATTACCTTTGCCGAGGAAATCCTCCGATTCAGGCTCAAGCAAGAGAAGGCTGAAAGCAACGGCAAAGTCACCAGTTTCTTCTGCATCCGTAAGGAGTTTACCCACGACTACTATTACCACGCAACCCTCAACAGCGAACAGTATGCCGTGGAATCGCCTGACGCCATTGAGCCTATCAACGGTTCGTTCGAAGTGCTTAACTTCTCAAGCAACAACATGGCGGCTTGCTTAGGAGGAAAAGGAAAATACAAAACCATTATTTCAACCATACCATTCGAGTCTATCATGACGGAAGAAGCGAGAAATCAATTTATGAAGGAGATCTTGACATTCTTCGGAAACAAATGGTAAAAACAAGGAAAGATTATGAAGATAGATAGTTTTATTCTTTTTCAAGATATAACAACCACCGCCCACATCGTCCAAGCCATACAGGCTCAAGCAGAGGGTGGAAAGACCTTCCTTCTGATGAAAGAGGGCTCGGAAATGCCCGACATCAAGGGGTGTGAACCGCTGTTCATCGACCAACTACAGAGTTCGGCCAGCATCAAAACCATCGTAGAGAGTGCCGCCTCGCCTTATTTCTTGCTCTATAGCAAAGAGAGCGAACTGCAGTTGGAAAACAACGCTTTGCAACGCCTATATGAAACAGCCCGACAAACCCAAGCAGGCATCGTCTATGCTGACTATTATGAGAAAAAGGGCGATTCCATCGAGGCTCATCCACAAATAGACTATCAAATAGGCAGCGTTCGCGATGATTTCCAATTCGGCTCATTGCTTCTGATTAACACAGAAGCGGCACGAAAAGCCGTTGCCCAAACTGCATCTAATTACAATTTTGCAGGCCTTTACGACCTACGTCTAACGATATCGCAAAAACACCCGATCGTCCACCTTGCCGAACTTCTCTATACCGAAGTGGAGCAAGACCAACGCACCTCGGGGGAAAAACAATTCGACTACGTCAACCCTCGCAACCGTGCGGTACAAATTGAGATGGAGCAGGCCTGCACGGAACACCTCAAAGCCATCGGTGCTTATTTGAAGCCTCAGTTCAAATCCGTCGATTTCAACACAGAGACATTCAAAATGGAGGCTTCCGTCATCATTCCTGTAAAAAACAGAGTGAGCACCATTTGCGATGCCATCGCATCGGTTTTGGCACAAAAGACCACTTTCCCCTTCAACGTCATCATCATTGACAACCACTCTACCGACGGCACATCTGAGGCTATCGAGAAGGTGGCAGCAAGCGACGAACGTGTCATCCATGCCATTCCAGAGCGAACAGACTTAGGCATCGGCGGCTGCTGGAATGTAGGATTGAATCACAGCAACTGTGGCCGCTTCGCCGTTCAACTGGACAGTGACGACGTATATAGCAGACCTGACACGCTCCAAAAAATTGTGGACGCATTCTACGCTCAGAATTGTGCTATGCTGGTCGGCACCTACCAAATCACCAACTTCCAGTTGCAACCTATTCCACCGGGCGTCATTGACCACAAAGAGTGGACTCCAGACAACGGACGCAACAACGCATTACGCATCAACGGTTTAGGAGCACCACGAGCATTCTATACTCCGATAGCAAGGGAGATAGCCTTCCCTAACTCAAGCTATGGCGAAGATTATGCCATGGGATTGGCCATTTCACGCAATTATCAGATAGGACGCCTCTATGACGTGCTCTACAATTGTCGTCGTTGGGAGGGAAACTCAGACGCCGCACTCAGCATTGAAAAGGTCAACAAGAACAACCTCTACAAAGACGGACTTCGTACACAAGAGATCAATGCAAGAATCCAGATGGGGCTTTAAGGGACGAAAGGAATCCTCGATTCTCTAATTTCAGTTAGTGATTCATTAAAAAGCAAAGCATTATGAACGACAAGGAAATTAAACAATTATACGAAAGCCAATTGGCTGTATGGGACGATTTCAGAACAAGAGTGGCACAATTGGAAGATGTAGAATGGAAGACGTTCGACTTCGGCACTTTCAAGATCAAGGCGCAATTCAATCCTGCGCGTGCCGTCTCTTCCAACGCAAAATTGGACAAGGCCTCCATTGCGAAAAGAAAATGCTTCTTGTGCCAAGAAAACCAGCCGGAAATACAAGAAAAGTTGACATTGAACGATCGTTTCTCCTTGTTGATCAACCCCTTTCCCATCCTACACGAGCACTTCACTCTTCCGCTCAACAGTCACAAGGAGCAGGAGATAAAGCCTTATATAGCCGACCTCATCGACTTCACGCAACGAATGCCGAACCACACACTACTATACAATGGTCCGCAATGCGGCGCATCAGCCCCCGACCACATCCATTTTCAAGCCGTTAAAAGAGGACAAATACCCTTTGAAAAAGAGTACAAACAATTAGGCAGGAAAAGAATCTTGGGCGATGACCAAGCACATGCCGAAGAGTTGTTGGATTTCGGCAGAAAATGCATTGTTATAGAATCATCTTCTCCCAAAGAGGTCGAGCAACTCTTCCTTCAGATTTACCAGCAATATCAAGAAGGAACAGAAGAACCGAAATGGAACATCTTTTCCCTCTATGAAGACAACGCTTGGCATCTCTTCCTCTTTATGAGGAAAACGCACCGTCCTACGCAATTCTTCGCAGAGGGAGACGACTATATGATGATCAGTCCAGGCGCCATCGACATTGCCGGTGTATTTGTTTTACCTCGAAGAGAGGACTTCGACCGAATCAACAAAGAGATTATTGAAGACGTATTGAAGCAAGTTTCCTTGTAGAAACTTATTGGGCGTCCTCTTTCTTGAAGCGTTTTTTCAGACGCTTTACCCCTTCTGTGCCCAAAATACAAAGACCACCATATTGAAAAGTCTTGGCCAAACCAAAGAAGACAACCCATAGTACGCCTTTCGCTCCTCCACTAATCGGCAAAGCCATTTGAGCGAAAGAGATCAAATAGCAAGGGACGCAACAAGCCAAGACAATCACTCCCGTACGAAACGAGAGTTTGCCCAAGAATGTCTTAACTGTCTGCAAAAGGCTCATCCGTTATACTTTGTAAAGTTATACTTCTGACGGAGTTCAGCCTTCTCCTCTTCCGAAAGCGATAAGAAATAAGCCTTCCATCCCGGGCAAAAATTGATATGCCAGCGCCAAAAACGGCCCAACAATGAGGATGGCTGCGTTTCAAACTTAGCCCTTAATTTACAATTCGCACATTTTGCTTGTTTACTCATAATACAATTATTAATTAAATGGGACTTCTATAAAATTTCACATTTAGTGATACCTTTAAAAACATTTGCATGGCTTTAAATTCGTCGTTAACCAAATGATTTTCACCATCTTGCTACCTTAGATTTTTCCCAATGACACTAAAGCACCAAATTAGTTGTGTTCGCCTCTTTTTTCTTAAACTGCAAAGATAAAACAAACAGGACGGGCTACAAGAAAAAGAAGATTCACAAATACCATAACCGAAGAAATCGATGCACCCAAACACAACAATCCTAATGTAACTTCAAAATAAAAAAGCACATTAAATGCGTGCATTCATACGGGCAATTGATACTTCTGCTTCAAATGGGAACAGAAAAATCCCCAAACTGTGGCCAATGGCAATTAATACTAATTCGACAAAAACGCGGCAACCAAGTGCATAGAAAAGAGAAGAGCCCGTCAGAATACTAACGGGCTCCCCTTTTATGGAAGTTTTATAAAACTTACTCTGCCTTAGGCTCTACAGAGATGAAAGACTTGTTGTCCTTCTTCTTTCTGAAAACCACGATACCGTCAACCAATGCGAACAAAGTGTGGTCTTTACCCATACCTACATTCTCACCTGGATTGTGAACTGTACCTCTTTGACGTACGATGATGTTACCTGCCTTAGCAAATTGACCACCGAAAACCTTAACACCGAGTCGCTTACTTGCTGACTCACGACCGTTCTTGGAACTACCAACTCCTTTTTTGTGTGCCATTTTTCTTCAAAATTTTAATTAAGCGACTACTTCTTTGATTACTAACTCAGTAAAGTATTGACGGTGACCGTTCTTCTTACGAGAACCCTTTCTTCTCTTCTTGTGGAATACGATAACCTTCTCACCCTTAACAAGGTTAGAAACAACCTCTGCAGTTACCTTAGCACCAGAGATTGTAGGAGAACCTACAGTTACACTTCCGTTGTTGTCAACCAACAATACTTTGTCAAATACGACTTGAGAACCACGTTCTTCCTCCATGTGATGAACGTACAATTTTTGGCCAGCCTCGACCTTGAATTGTTGTCCCTTGATTTCTACAATTGCGTACATTAAAACTTATAATTTTTAAGTTAATTCCGGTGGTGGGCTTTTCACCTCTTTTCTTACCACGTAGGAAATTTCGTGCAAAATTAGTATTAATTTTCACAAAACAAAAGAGTTTCGACTATTTATTTCATCCAATGTCGTCATTTTCTGCTTATTTTAAAACAAAATATACGAAAAATCGTTTTCTTTGTAAAGAGAGATATGGCTAACTTATGGAAAGAAGAAAAGTTTTATCATTGTTAGGGCTAACGACAAACATCAAAAACAAGGATGTATATATATTGTTGCTTAGAGAAAAAGAGAGCGAACTCCGCATCCCGATCGTCATCGGAAGTGCCGAGGCGCAAGCCATCATCATTGCCTCAAGCAACGTGAAGCCTCCCCGCCCCCTTTCTCACGACCTCTTCAGCGAAATCATGCTCGGCTACGGTATTGAAATCAGGGAAGTTTACATCAACAAGGTGGAAGACCATATTTTTCATGCCGAAATCTGTTGCGATCGCTACGGCACTACGCTCCGCTTCGACTCGCGCGCCTCTGATGCGATTGCTTTAGCCCTCCGTTTCAACGCCCCTATCTATACCAACGACGAGGTGCTGCGCAACGCAGGCATTCCTCCCTCTGCCGCCCCTAACTTACCCAACAACGATCCGATTGTCCTTTTAAAGAAAAAACTCGACGAAGCCATTCAAAAAGAGGATTACGAAAATGCGGCACGCCTTCGCGACGAGATTAGGAGGTTGGAGGAATAGGGCAAGGGCAAGGGCAGACACAAGGCCTGCCCCTACGGCAGGCACAAGGCCTGCCCCTACAAGCGTTTCAATTCAAAGAAATGATCAACGCAGGAAGGGATTTCCTCGCGACGGTGCGTCACATAGATGAGACAACGGTCGGGTTGCGCACAGTAGGCCTCAATCACCTGACGGGCACGTTGTTTATGAGGAATGTCCAAGCCGTGCAAAGGCTCGTCCAAAATCAACAGATCGGGGTTTTTCACCATCGTTCGAGCCAAAAGCACCAAGCGTTGCTCTCCGCCTGAAATCTTCAAGAACGAACGCGTAGCCAAATGTTCGATGCCCAACAAACGCATCCATTCCAAACCTAATCGCTCCTGTTCCTCCGTACACTTGCGGAACAATCCTATCGTATCATAGAAACCAGAAGCGACAATTCTCAAACAGGGTTGATCCTCATGGAAATAGAGGTGCATCTCCGATGAAATGTAGCCTATCGGACGTTTGATGTCCCATATACTCTCTCCCGTTCCTCGACGACGACCAAAAATCATAATATTTTGCGCATACGCACGAGGGTTATCGCCCACGAAAAGGCTCAGCAATGTAGATTTACCGGCTCCATTAGGGCCTAATAAAGCCCATTTTTCTCCTCGCTTAATTTCCCAATTCAAATTCTTGAACAGCGTTCTGCCTGGATAAGAGATATTTATATCGGTCAACTTGATGGCCGTCTCATACTCCCGCTTCGCCACAACACTCTGAGGCAAGACTACCTCTTCGGGCATCGTCCAGTCTGGCACCAAACAAGGGTGTTGCGTTGCCAAGAAATCCTCCTTTTTCATCGGAGTACCGAAATTCTTGTCCTTGGCTGGGAAGACATGCGTCACGCAATTAGGGATCTCATTAAGGGCAGGCACCAAAAATATCATCTGCTGGAATCGGGCCAAATCATCAAAAAAGAGGTTAAGTTCAGCCATCATCTCCTTATCCAAACCGATGAACGGATTGTCGAAAATGAGCAAAGCAGGCTTCTGCATCAAGACATTAGCAATCAAGAAACGGCGCAACTCACCCGACGAAAGCATAATGATATGCTTATCGAGCAAAGGCTCAAGATTCAACCTCGAGCAATAGAATTGCTTCTCGTCGTCCGAAAGTTTCATTGATTCCACCAACTCGCGCACCGTAGGCGTATCTTCGTTTTCCGACGAAGAGAAGCGCTGTTGGTAATACATATTTTTGTAATCGGCCAATAGATAAGCCGACTCGAAACTCACTTTTCGTATGCGATCTGTCGGATAGTGATAACCGGCCGCACGGTCTCGCTCTTCATTCCAAAAACCGTAGGTCACCTTCCCTTGTCGAATGGCATGACGGCCACAAACTAAATCGGCCAACAGCGTCTTTCCTGCACCGTTAAGACCGACAACGGCCCACTGCTCACCCTTCTTTATGTCCCAATTGATAACCGAATCAAACTGAACCCCATACATACGGGGAATCACGTTCTCCAATCGGAGAAAAATATCTTCTCTTTCCATTTTCGTTTTAGAATCTGGGGCAAAGGTAGGGATTTTCTGCGACAAAAGGCTTTCGCTTCGTATTTAATTTCAACCTCAAAAAAAGAGGCGAATTTGCACGAGAACCACGGCTTAGAATTTCTTCATAGCACGGTCCATCATTCTACGGTCGTCCTTCTCCTTCAACGACTCACGTTTGTCATAATCCTTCTTACCTTTCGCCACGGCAATCTCCAATTTGGCCAATCCCTTTTCGTTGAGGAAAAGTTTTACAGGCACAATAGTGAAACCCGTCTCCTTCGTTTGACGGCGGATTTTCAGCAATTCACGCTTTGTAAGAAGAAGTTTACGGTCGCGACGTGGAGCATGATTATTGTAAGTACCATAGAAATACTCCGAGATGTTCATATTTTTCACCCAAAGTTCATCATTTGCAAAGTAACAGAAAGTATCAACAAGGCTCGCCTTGCCTAAACGAATGGATTTGATTTCCGTACCCACAAGGACAATTCCAGCCTGAAACTTATCGACTAATTCATAGTCAAAAGTAGCTCTCTTATTTCTGATCAGTATATCATTCTTTATTTTATCCATAACAAGTTTTTTCTAATTCACACAAAGATAATCAAACAGCCTCACTTCATCAAATAATTCAACAATCCATCGAATAAATTTGGATAAATATAGATAGTTGCGACAACGACAAAAGTAGCCCATCGCTTATATTGCTTCAATTCCCCCTCAAACTCAGGAATCAAAACAGCCAAGCCTTCCCATACGATAAAAAGAGCATAGACATTGACCAACAGCAAGAAGAAGAAACTCGAAAAAAGTGAGAATATCAATTTGATTATCAACATCAAAGAGGACGAATAGGTAACAAGACGCACAAAAACATCATAATCGCGCTTCACGTACCAACAACGGGAGAAAACCTCTATAAGAGTCAGAATAGTAAGAAAATACCCTGCCAAATAAGCAGAGAGAGTCAAGACGCTGGTCTTAAGACAATTGGCAAAAGCGAACTCATCCGAACGGAACCAAGCGCCACCAAAAGCCGCCAAGGTCACACAAGCCAAAAGCGGATAATAAAAGTTCAACTGGATAGCGGTAGCCTCCTCATTCCTCTGCTTAAACTGCGTCCAAGCCACCTTAGGGGTATGGATGAGCAGAAGTATAGTTTTTAGTATTTCAATCATCTAATGAATTAATTTAAAGGGGCTTCTATAAATTCCCCGATTTCTATTTTACATTTTGAGATTTCTCGAAAAGCTTTTGCGTGCTTTTGAATTTTTGTCGCCATCTTGATGATTTAGTACGACCGGAGCCTTGTGCCCGCCCTGTTCTCCCGCACTACTTCCTCTTCCAATCCACCAATCGGTCAAAAAAAATTCTTCAAAAAAAAACGCAAAGCATTTTTTAGAAGTCCCACTAAGCGACAAATACTTTATCACCAAGAAACAAAGGATACCATCGTTCCATTTCTCTATGCAAAAGTACGACTTAATCTTTTATAAATTTATGTTTGGGAAGAGAAATAAAAAGTTTATTTTTGCATTAGAATCAAATATTTTACCGAAATGGCAAAAAAAGAGAAAAAGGGTATTAGTTTGACCGCTAAAATATTGATAGCATTCTGGAGCCTTATTTTATTGGGACTCCTCTCCATCTACATTGTTTTTTCAATGATTGCCAGTGGGCGATTGGGCTATATGCCTAACATTGAAGAGTTGCAGAATCCTAAGAGCAAATCAGCCACCGAGATTTATTCAAGCGACATGAAAGTCATCGGAAGGTACTACGAGAGCAAGGAAAACCGCGTGAACGTGCCTTACGAAGAACTCTCCCCGCACCTTGTCAACGCCCTAATTTCCACGGAGGACTATCGATTCAGAGAGCATTCCGGAATTGACGGCACTGCCCTCTTCCGTGTATTGGTCAAGACGCTGATCATGCACCAAGATGCGGGTGGTGGTAGTACCATCAGCCAGCAGTTGGCCAAATTATACTTTACAGAGCCAGCCCAAAGCACTTGGGAAAGAGCAAGACAGAAACTGAACGAATGGGTCATCGCCGCAAAGTTCGAGAAGTTCTACACGAAAGACGAAATCATCTCAATGTATTTCAACAAGTTCGACTTCCTCAATAATGCAGTGGGCATCAAGTCGGCTTCTGAAATATACTTCAGTTCGTCTCCAGACAAGTTGAAAGTCGAAGAGGCGGCCCTTTTGGTCGGCATGTGTCAAAACCCAGCCATCTTCAACCCGGTTAGAGGAACCAGAGACACTACCGTTAGGAACAAATGTATCAAGAGAAGGAACATCGTTCTCGGCGAGATGTGCCGTCGTGGCCACCTCACCACCGCAGAGAAAGATTCGTTGCAACAACTTCCTATAACGCTATTGTATCAAAAGGTGGATCACAAGTTGGGACTTGCCCCTTACTTCAGAGAGAACCTCCGTCTGATGCTTACGGCAAAATTCCCAGAAAGGAAAGATTACCCTAAATGGGCACATCAAAAATACTACGAAGACTCGTTGGCTTGGGAGACGAACCCCGCCTATGGTTGGTGTAACAAGAACCAGAAGCCAAACGGCGAGAATTACAACATTTATACAGATGGTTTGAAGATTTACACAACCATCGATTCTCGTATGCAACGCTATGCCGAAGAGTCCGTCAAAGAGTTCCTGGGAGGCTATTTGCAACCGCTCTTCTTCAAAGAGAAGTTCACGGCTAAAAATGCAAAGAAAGCACCATACTCCAACAAATCGACACAAGCGCAAGTTGATTCCATCCTCATCCGCACGATGAGAATGAGTGACCGCTACCGAAAGATGAAGAAGGCCGGCAGCAGCGAGGCTGAAATCAAGAAAGCATTTAGTACGCCTGTCGCCATGAAGGTGTTTTCTTGGGAGAAAGGTACGAAGGACACTGTAATATCGCCAATGGACTCCATTCGCTATTTGAAATCCTTCCTACGCACAGGTATGATGTCCATCGATCCATTCAACGGGCACGTCAAGGCGTATGTCGGAGGTCCAGACTTCAACTTCTTCCAATACGACATGGCAAGCGTGGGTCGTCGTCAAGTAGGATCAACCATCAAACCGTTCCTCTATGCCTTGGCTATGGAAAACGGCATGGAGCCATGCGATGAGGTGCCAAACGTCCAACCTCAAATCCCTACCCCAAGCGGCATTTGGGAACCTCGTAACGTGCCTTACGGCGACGCAGGAAAGAGTGAAGTCGGAAAGATGATTACGATTAAACGAGGCTTGCAGACATCCAACAACTGGATTTCAGCCTACTTGATTAAGCAATATAATCCGGAGAACTTCGTTAATCTTTTACATTCGTTCGGAATCAAGAACAAGATAGATCCTGTTCCGTCCCTCTGTTTGGGTATTGCCGACATTTCCGTGTCTGAAATGGTTTCCGCTTATACGGCATTCGCCAACAAAGGCATTCAGACCGAACCGATGTACGTTACACGCATCGAAGACAAAGACGGAAACGTCATAGCCACTTTCGTTCCAAGAATGAACGAAATCTTCAGCGAAGAGACGGCGGAGAAGATGATTGCCCTTCTACAAGGCGTTATCA
The DNA here is from genome assembly GCA_024401455.1 of Paludibacteraceae bacterium. Lineage (GTDB taxonomy): Bacteria > Bacteroidota > Bacteroidia > Bacteroidales > Paludibacteraceae > RGIG10190. The sequence goes on from JAKSLA010000063.1 coordinate 13,077, forward strand.
ACGGTGGTACGGGTCTTAGACTTAGAACAAGAAGCTATCAATACCACATCGGTTGGGAGACTGCCGTTGCGGGAAAGACAGGAACAACACAAAACAACTCGGACGGTTGGTTCATGGGCTTTGTACCTACGCTGATCACTGGCGTTTGGGTAGGAGGAGAAGACCGAGACATTCACTTCGACAACCTACGCTACGGACAAGGTTCAGCCATGGCTCTTCCTATCTGGGGTTGCTATATGAATAAAGTGTATGCAAACGACAGCCTCGGTTATTCAAGGACAGACCAATTCAATGTCAAGAACCGCTACGACTGTCAAAAGAAAGAGGCCTCATTAGACCCAGAAGCAGTTGAACAGATCCTTATCGACTAATGCCGACAAGCGATTCCAGTTCTATTAAAGAGAAAGAAAATGGATATATTTAAAAGAATACAAAATAACCCCGGTGTTTTAGGACAGTGGAGTAAATTAGGCCACGGCTATTTCATGTTTCCGAAGTTGGAAGGAGACCTTGGTCCTAATATGAAGTTCAGAGGGAAAGACATTCTCAACTGGAGCATCACCAATTATTATGGATTGGCCAACAACGAGGAAATAAAAGCTTTTGACCTCGAAGCGGCCAAGAAATATGGTTTTTCTACGCCAATGGGGTCTCGCCTAATGACTGGGCAAACGGCTGTTCACGAACAGTTGGAGAGCGAGATTGCCGACTTCATGCAGAAAGAGGATGCTTTCGTGCTCAATTCCTTCTATCAAGGCATGGTTTCCATCATCGATTCGCTGTGCGGACGCGACGATGTGCTTCTCTACAATTCGGACATTCACGCCAGCATCCATGACGGAATCAAGATGCATACAACCAAACGCCTCATTTTCCGTCAGAACGACATAGAAAACATCGAAAGCCAACTTCAAAAGGCTTGCGAACATGCCAAAGAACGCGACGGAGGCGTCCTTCTCGTAACAGAAGGTACTATTGGCATTTCCGGCCGCCTTGCTCCTCTTGACAAGATTGTGGCGCTAAAGGAGAAATATGATTTCCGCATTTTGGTGGAAGACGCACACGGTTTCTGCACCCTTGGCCCTAACGGAATGGGCGCCGCTGAGCAGTTGGGCGTTCAAGATAAGATTGACTTGATTGTCGGCACATTCGGCAAGGCATTGGGGCTTATCGGTGGCTTCGTTGCCGGCAACGAAACGGTCATCAACTATTTGCGTTACAACATGCGTTCTCAGACATTCTCTGAGGCGTTGCCCGCAGCCATCACTGCCAGTGCGCTCAACAGATTGCGCTACGTGAAGGCACACCCAGAACTCCGAGAGCACCTTTGGAATGTTGTCACGCCTCTCCAACAAGGGCTTCGCGAGGCTGGCTTAGACATCGGTCCTACTGAATCTCCCGTCACTCCGGTTTACGTTTCATGCAAAAACATGCAAGAGGCCGTCCACACGATGGTTGACCTCCGCGAGTCATTCGGCATCTTCTGCATGCATATCGTATATCCATATATCCAACAAGGCAAGGTGATGGTTCGCCTCATCCCTACCGTGTTGCATACTCAAGAGAATATCGATTACACCATCAAGTCTTTGAGTACCATCACACAAAACATCAAGGCGGGAAAATACATGGACGACAAACCTATTAAAAACGATACTGAAGATGAAAACGCAGAATAACAAAAACGAGGAACAATTCATGCGATTGGCTATCGAATTGTCCATTAAAAGTGTAAACGAGGGCGGTGGTCCTTTCGGTGCTGTCATCGTGAAAGACGGTGAGATTATCGCAGCATCGGCCAACCGCGTCACAATAAACAACGATCCAACCGCTCACGCCGAGGTTATGGCTATTCGCGAGGCTTGTCAAAAATTGGGCACGTTCGACCTTTCAGGTTGCGAACTTTACGCTTCTTGCGAACCTTGTCCAATGTGCCTTTCGGCCATGTATTGGGCGCATATCGAAAAATACTATTATGCAAACGACCAACACGACGCGGCAAAGATCGGATTCGACGACCACTTCATCTACGAAGAGTTGGACAAACCAGTAGAAAACCGTACGCTCAAACGCGTTCAAATACTCCATGAAGAGGCTATGGAAGCATTCAAGCAATGGGAGGACAAGAGCGATAAGACAGAATATTGATTCATCGTCTGCTCAATAAGCAACAAAAAGAGGGTGTATCAAAATTGAACTGACCCCCGAAAGTTTTTTTGTCCAACTTTCGGGGTTCAGTTCAAAATGTTGCATTTTGATACACCCTCATTTCTCCCTAACATTAAAACCTAACTGAAAATTATTTTAACTTGCAAAAGCTTCTGCTTTTTTCATCAATCTAAACACAATGGAATTTCAATATAAGAGGAATATACATTGATTCCCTCGATGGTATTCTTATATATTTCGAAATCACCAGCTTTGTGTTTTACAAAATCCAAGGATTCCATAAATGTTATATAATCCTTATGATTAAGATTTCCTTTTTTGTCATCAAATTTGTCCGTGTGATATACCAATACAGGCATATATAAATCTCCGTTTACGGTTTTCGCTTCTGTTAGAGAACCTGCCAGGTAATAGACTAGCTGATATCTTATATTGTTGTTTATATCAATAACTCTGTTGCCATAAAACCTCTTCCATAAATCTTCAATTCTCTCTTTTGCTTTACTCTTTGGCTTCTGTTCTAATATTATTTTGGCTTTTGCATATGCTTCAGAAATTGTTTCATTAAATTTCTCATCAACTTTTGCTTCAATGCATACAACAAACGGATTCTTAGCCTTGCCCCAAATCACCATATCTTGTATACGTCCGTTGCGGAAACTGTCGAATTTGCTTTCGTGTTCTATTCTTGCGTGAAAACACTCACCTTCCTTCATGCTACATTGCTCTATCCATTTTTTTATTAAGACTATTCCATCAGACATTTCATAAGAAGGATTCGTGAAATGGCATGCTAGTGAATAGGCACTTCTACCTGGCTTCCAGTGTATTGGTTCGTCTACCTCAATGAATGCAGATCGCCATGTCTCAAAGTCTGTTATGATTTTACCATTCTTATTTGTTGTTCGCATAAAAATCTTTTGTAAATATCTATTTTATTAATTTCATATTACAAATATAGCCCCAAAATGCTATAAAACAATAAAGGAACAATTTTGGGTTTCGCCTGCAACGTAAGCCAGTCGACATATTCCGCTATCGGAACACCCGATTGCTTGCAGATTTTGAAGATGGTCACTCCTTCCTTTCCCTTGTTCGCCTCGTATGCGTCACGTATTTGGCACATTTTCTTTTCGCTTGCCATATTTTCTAAATTTTATGTTCGCGACAAAGATAAGGGGCAAGTCGAGTTTCAAATTGCTTACATATCATCATCTGGGATTTCTCTATACATATATCCTATCTTACTTCCTTCACAAGTTATTTTGTCAGTAGCTATACATCTTTGTGGCATATCTACCAAATTGATGAGGTCTTCAGCTTTTTTCTTAGACTTTTTCATATTTTAATTTTAAAGTTTATGAATCAACAATTAGCATACTGCGTCCAATAACTCATTTAAGAAGTGTAAACACAGAGGTAGTTGCTATGCTCTCTGCCAAACTATATGGAGATATACCATAATTATTCTCCTCGAATTTGTTTGCCCCATGATTTAATAAAAGAGTTATCACTGAGGAATCATCACGAAAATTAAAAACAGCTTCACTTAACGGAGTATTTCCATGACTGTCTTTCGGATCAACCTCTGCCCCCGCATCTAAAAGAATTTTTGCAATCTCAAACAAATTATTTTGTGCAGCATAATGTAATGGAGCATAGGAGTTATCGTCTTTTTCATTTACGTCTGCTCCATTCGAAATACACGACAATACCATATCA
>JAKSLA010000064.1 GCA_024401455.1 Paludibacteraceae bacterium
AACCGAAATCGGTAAGTGGATTTATGTATCTTGGTGTATTCATAAATGCTAATTTATTGAAAAATGGTTATTCATAGAATGCTTTTAAGATTCATTTGTCAAATGAGGCAATCTTTTATACAAAATTATAAATAAAAATTATATAATACTTCCTTTCTATATTATCTTTATGCAAAGATAATTTGAAAATATCTTGACGACTTTTTTTAGATGATGCTTCTAAATATGAATAAAGTCCCTATAAAAAAAGCGGAGCATGAACTCCGCTTTTTTTTTTTTGGACAAACAATTCACATTGTTATTTCATTAAGAATCCATTATTAGGATTACATGTCCTGAAAATTTAACCAAACTAAAACCAGAATGAATATCTTTATTGAAAATTATTTTCTTTTCTACACTGCAAATATATAGAAAAAAGCTATTTGAACATATATCTTTCGGTAAAAATCTCAAAAAAATCAGTCAAATGCTGTTTTTGACCTATTATAAATTGTTTTAAATGAGTTATATTTGTTATTGACAAACGCAAATGATATGACGGAACGAACATCAAAAGGCAGAATAAAGGCGCATTGGATAGCAGAACCATGTATTTGGTTGGCCGTTCTTTTGTTGCTTACGTTGAGTAACATCTCTGTTGATACCCTTCTGGCGTTTGAACTTTCGTCTGCATTGACCTTGGGAATGCTTTTGTTGACGTTGGCCAACCGCTATTTGCTTTTGCCCCGATTTTTGCTCCGTCGCAGGGCGCTATTGTATATGGTGCTTTCGCTTTTGCTTATAGTCGGAGCAATTTACCTTTTTTCCAATTTGGAAGTTTCTCTTATGAATGCTTATGTCGTTGAACATTCGGAACCAGAAACTTGGTCGCCTTTGGATTGTACGCTTCCGTCAGCAGAGTCAAAGCCGTTTTTTGATGATGCTACGCCTCCTCAATCGGGAGTGGCAGGAAGTGTTCACTTGAAAGTCTCCATTCTTTTCCTTGGGTCTTTTTTGGTCTCTACATTGCTCCATTATTTACAAAAGGAGAGGGATGATGAGCAAATGCGAGTAGCCCTTTTGCAGGAAAAGACGGAGATGGAACTGAAATTTCTGAAGTCGCAGATAAATCCTCATTTCTTGTTCAATGCGTTGAATAATATCTATTCGATGGTATATATGGGCGATAAGAGGGCAGCGGATAGTGTGTTGGCCCTTTCTGAAATGTTGCGCTATGTGACGGATGAAAGCAGTTCGGACAAGATTAATTTAGCGGATGAGGTGATCTATTTGGATAATTATCTCGATTTTCAAAAAATCAGGTATGAGAAGGCCGTGAACGTCTCTTTTGTGAAGAACATACAGGATGGTCCCGTTTATATATCCCCTATGTTGTTTCAGCCTTTTATAGAAAACGCATTTAAGCACAGTGGCGTAGGGTCGGGGCAAGGTTCGTATGTGAATATTGTTTTGGATGCAGATGCAAACAATGTGCATTTCTCCGTCATTAATAGTAAACGAAAAAAGAAGCAGGAGTCGGACCCTTCTCGTATGGGTGTAGGGATGGCCAATGTGCAGAAACGTCTGGATTTGCTATATCCGAATAGTTATGATTTGAAAGTGGAAGATGCGGAGGAACGTTTCTCCGTAGAACTAAATATACATTTAAAATCTGAAAAATAGTCGATTATGGATAGTGAACCAATAAGGGTGCTTATTATAGATGATGAGTTTCCCGCTCGAAAATTGTTAATGGAGTATGTTTCCAAGATTCCAAACTTGGAGATGGTGGCTGCTTGCGAAGATGCAATTGAAGCATCCTCGGTTTTGCAGCAGCAGTCGGTTGATTTGATATTGTCCGATATACAAATGCCTGAGTTGTCAGGGCTGGATTTCATCCGTTCGATGAAGGATAAGCCATTGGTGATTTTTACGACCGCCTATTCTGAGTATGCAATCGATAGTTATGAATTGGATGCGGTGGATTATCTTTTGAAACCGATTCCGTTCCCTCGTTTTATGCAAGCGGTGAATAAGGCGGCGGATCGTATTAAATTGCGTCAGACTACGGCAAATAATGCACCGATGAAAGATTATTTTATGGTCAAGGCCGACCATAAACTTTACCGAATTGACTATTCCGAACTGCTTTTCATTGAAGGCCAGAGCGAGTATGTTACATTTCACATGAAAGACAAAAAGAGTGTGACGGCCTATTATTCGTTGAAGAAGTTGGAGGATGAATTGCCTAACAAGGATTTTGTTCGTGTCCATAAATCGTATATCGTTTCTGTTTCGAAAATAGAGTCGGTCGAGGGCAACATATTGACTGTGGCGGGGCATAAATTAGCCATTGGTAAGAATTACAAGGATGGATTCTTGGAGATGCTTTGCAGTAAAGTCTGATTATCTTTTTTTGACATAAAGCATAATGTCCCTTTGTAATATTATTGTAACATTTCTGCAATTCTTGTGTAACATCTATTGTGGAATTTTGTGTCGATAAATTGAAAATATATGGATGTTTTCTTGAATATTATGAGCCTATTGGGCTCTTTGGGGTTATTCCTGTATGGAATGAAGATTATGAGTGAAGGTCTTGAAAAATTTGCGGGTGATCGACTCCGTAATATTTTGGCGGCCATGACGAAAAATCGTTTTATGGGAGTTCTTACGGGAGTTCTGGTTACGGCCCTGATTCAATCTTCAAGTGCAACGACGGTGATGGTAGTAAGTTTCGTGAATGCGGGGCTTATGACATTGGGACAATCTATCGGAGTCATCATGGGTGCCAATATCGGTACGACGGTTACTGCCTGGATTATTTCGGCTATTGGTTTCAAGGTGAATATTGCTGCGTTTGCCATTCCATTGTTGGCGGTAGGAATGCCGTTGATATTCTCCGGACAATCCAAAAGGAAGAGTTTTGGAGAGTTCATCTTCGGATTTTCTTTCTTGTTTATGGGACTTAACTTTCTTCAAACGGCGGCCAACGATTTAAATATAGGCGTTATTGTCGCAAATATGTTATCTACCATTAATTCAGATAGTTTCTTAGTCATTCTTCTCTTTGTGATAGTGGGTGCGTTGGTTACCATGTTGGTTCAAGCAAGTGCGGCGACGATGGCTATTACATTGATGTTGTTTGATATGCATATCCCAGGCTTCGGATTTGAGCAGGCGGCTGCGCTTGCCATGGGTCAGAACATTGGTACGACCATTACCGCCTTTATGGCATCTATGACGGCTAACACGGAGGCACGTCGAGCCGCTTTGGCGCATATGTTCTTCAACGTCTTTGGTGTTGTGGCGGTGTTGATAATGTTCTATCCGGCTTGCAACGCAGTCTCTTGGTTTGTGACAGATTTCATCGGTTCTGCCGATAATGATATGTTCAAGTTGTCTGCTTTCCATACGGCGTTCAATATCTTTAACACCCTTATTTTAATTGGATTTGTTAGACAAATTGAGGCCCTTGTATGCAAGGCCATTCCAATGAAGGAGGAGGACGAACCTCATAGACTTCGTTTCATCTCATCTGGTATGTTGTCAACGGCAGAACTATCCTTGTTGCAGGCTCAAAAGGAGATCGCCAATTTTGCTCAAAGATGCCAGAAAATGTTTGGCTTCGTCCTTCAGTTGAGAGAAATGGAAAAGGATGAGGAGTTCAACAAACTTTATTCAAGAATTGAGAAGTATGAGCGTATCACCGACGACATGGAGGTGGAGATCGCCATGTATCTGCAGAAGGTGGGAGAGGGGCGTCTGTCCAATGAATCGAAATATCAGATCCAACAGATGTTCAAGCAGGTGACGGAGTTGGAAAGTGTAGGCGACTCTTGCTGTAATTTGGCACGCACGTTGAATCGTCGTCGTCAGAACAGTAAGGACGACTTTACTCAGCAGCAGAAAGAGCATATGCGTTTCATGCTTAGTATGCTCGAATCGTCGTTGGACGAGATGGTGCGTATTGTGGACTATTCTAATCCGAAACCGGATAACATCAATGTCTCCCTCAACTGGGAGAATGAAATCAATAATTACCGTTCTCAATTGAAGAGTCAGAATTTGCACGATATCAACGATGGCGCGTATAGTTATCAGTTGGGCGTGTTTTATATGGACTTCATAGCCGAGTGTGAGAAGTTGGGCGATTATGTAATCAATGTTGTACAAGCATCGGTTTCGTCAGAGAGCAGGCTTGTATTGTAAACGCCCTGCTTGGTAGGTAGTTGCAATGTTATTCTAAACGTCAATAATAGAATTTACCCAAGAACTCTATAGGGAAATAATGCATTCGTTGCGGACCGTTTATAAGACGGTCTGTAACGATTTTGTTTGTCTAATAAATGTTTTAAATAAAGATATAGCGACATGGAAAGAGTTGCATTGACAGCCCTCTCGCTGGCATCGGTAAGTTGCGCTATGGGAGCCACATCCGACACCACTTATAGCGTGACTGTCAGCGGCAAGATCGGTGGCTACGCCTACGTTGACCTCGGTCTTCCAAGTGGTTTGCTTTGGGCCACCTATAACGTGGGTGCTACTTCTCCCGAAGGGTACGGCGACTACTTCGCATGGGGCGAGACGAAGCCGCAGGCAGCGTCGGACTCTTCCTATTCATGGGCAACATACAAGTGGTGTAATGGTGATGGCGATTTTTTGACGAAGTATTGTACCCAAAGTAGATATGGCACAGTTGACAGTCTGACCACCCTTCTCCCCGAAGACGACGCAGCGACAGCAAACTGGGGTGGCGCATGGAGAATGCCGACAAGGACGGAACAGGATGAGTTGAGAGAAGGTTGCGATTGGGAATGGACGGACGATTACAATGGCGTGTCGGGACAAATCGGTACCAGCAAGACCAATGGCAACACCATCTTCCTTCCTGCTGCGGGGTATCGCTTCAATGGCAGTCTCAGCGAAGTGGGCAGCAACGGCTACTGTTGGTCGTCCAGTCTCCTCACGTACTACAGCAACAACGCCTACGAACTCTCCTTCGACTCGCGCAGCATCGACTGGAGCAGCTACGGCCGTCAAAACGGTCAGTCTGTTCGTGCGGTTTCAGGAAAATAAGCGGAGTGCATTCTGTGATTTGATAATTTGAGAAGTTGTCAAATCGTAGAAGGGAATATGAAAGTGTAAAAGTTTGAACTTACATCGTCTTGTGGCGTCTGCAAGACGCTATTTGAGTAATCCTGTAGATTCGAGCGGAGCGTGGCAAGAGCGTCTGTAAGTCGAACAATCTCTAAAGAAAATACACATTACGATTTTGATGAGAATGCTTGCGAGAAAAAAGGATATGATGGCGGAAATTGTTATTTTTGTGAGGAATAATATTGACTTTATATGAATAGTACTGATAAGATTTTGGTTGTGGACGATGAGCAGGACCTTTGCGAAATCCTCCAATTTAATCTGGAGAAAGACGGTTATGAAGTAGATACTGTCAACTCTGCGGAAGAGGCTCTTGCCTTCCCATTGGAAGATTACAGCCTGATCTTGTTGGATGTGATGATGGGAGAGATGTCTGGCTTTCAAATGGCGGAACAGATGAAGGCCAATCCTGCCACAGCCGAGGTGCCTATTATCTTTATTACGGCTTTGGATGGCGAGGACAGTAAGTTACGGGGCTTCGGATTGGGTGCCGACGATTATATCGCTAAACCTTTGTCTGTTAAGGAAGTCAAGGCTCGTGTGCGGGCTGTTTTGCGTCGGAGCCAGAAGGTGAGGAGTGTGGAGACGGAAACGGTGTCGCCCCATACTGAATTGCTTGCCGTGGACGGTTTGATCGTTGACTTGGATGCGAAATCCGTGAAGATTGATGGAACTCCAGTTGAATTGACGAAACTTGAATTTGAATTGTTGCTCGTCTTTTTGCAGAATAAAGGCAAACTCTTTTCCCGTGAAGATTTATTGATAAAAGTGTGGCCGAGCGATGCTCTGGTTACCGATCGTACGGTGGATGTGAATATTACCCGTCTTCGTAAGAAAATTGGTCAGTACGGCAAATTTGTGAAGACGAAGGTGGGTTATGGCTACTATTTTGAGAATATCTCCCAATGAAATTCAAGAGTAAAGAGTCGTTTCAAAAAAGACTATTTTTTAGTGTTGTAGGTGTATTCCTTTTCCTTGCCCTTTTCTTTTCTGTTTATCAATATTCCAGAGAAAAGGAGTATAAGATAACTACGCTGAATTATCGTCTTCAGATGTATAATTATGATGTGCACCATTTTTTACAAGAGAATGGAATGTGCCGTGATAGTTTTGTTGCTTATGTGGCGGATCTGAATGAAGATGGTTTGCGAGTCACAATCATTTCTCACGCAGGGAAGGTGATGCTTGACAGTTATTTCTCCGATGAGGAAAAGATGAACAACCACCTTGATAGGGAAGAGGTCATTGCCGCGTTAAGCACGGGAAAGGGATATGTGAAGAAGCGCGTCTCTACGTCGGACGGGCAATCGACCTTTTATGCGGCGACCAATTTCCCCGATATGATTGTGCGAACGGCAGTGCCTTATTCGTCTGAATTGGCCAAGTCGTTGAAGGTGGATAACTTTTACCTTTTTTACACAATCGTCATTACGGTCCTTTTGATTATTGTGCTATACAAGAATACGGCTCGTATTGGTAAGCACATCGAGTATCTACGCCTTTTTGCGCAAAAAGCGGAGCAGGGAGAACAGTTGGATTTGACGGCAGACGACCGTATCCCCAACGATGAGTTGAGTGACATTTCGCGTATCATTACGATGCTCTATTGGAAGATCCGTAATTCGGAGGAGGACAAGTTGCGTATAAAGCGTCAGTTGACGCAGAATGCCGCCCATGAATTGAAGACGCCGGCAGCAAGTATTCAGGGATATTTGGAAACGATTCTGCAAAATCCGGATATGCCGGAGGAGAAGCGTTCCTATTTCTTGCAACGCTGTTTTGCGCAGAGCGAACGAATGTCCAATCTTTTGCTGGATATGGCGGCACTTACCAAGTTGGACGAGATGGATACGGAGAATAGCCGGTTGAATTGGGAATCTATCAGTGTCGATGAAATCATACATTCGGTTTTGGGCGATACGGCATTGCAGATGCAAACAAAAGGAATTCTTGCGATGCTTGACATTCCCGCCTCTATACGGATAATTGGAGATCCAAGTTTGGTTTATAGCATTTTCCGTAATTTGGTTGACAATGCCATCGCTTATGCCGTTGGCGCTACTACGATAAATATCACATGTAGGGAATGGAAGGAGAAGTATGAATTTGTCGTGTCTGATGATGGGGCCGGTGTACCAGCCGCTCATTTGCCTCATATTTTTGAACGCTTTTACCGTGTAGATAAAGGCCGTTCCCGCAAATTGGGAGGAACTGGATTAGGACTTGCAATCGTAAAGAATGCAGTGGCGGTCCATGGCGGTAGTTGCACCGCTTATCCTACTCCGGGAGGCGGATTCTCGGTCAAATTCTTTTTGATGAAAAAGGTGGAGTAGAGAAACTTGCAACCAATGTGGTTCTCTTGTTCGATACATCAAAAAAAGCGTGCCCGCAATGAGCACGCTTTTTTTGTGTTATAGAGGAAACTTTTTTGTGTCCAAAAAAAATTATAGTGCGGCAGCAGCCGTCTCCACCTCTTTGTTGATCTTTTTTACCAATCCTTGAAGAACAGAGCCAGGACCAACTTCCGTAAAACTTGTTGCACCATCGGCAATCATGTTGTTGACAGATTGTGTCCACTTTACTGGGGCTGTCAATTGAAGAACAAGGTTCTTCTTGATGACTTCAGGATCAGTCTCGCCCTTAGTCGTGACGTTTTGGTAAACAGGACAAATAGGGTTTGTGAACTTAGTTGCTTGAATAGCACCTTCCAACTCAACCTTGGCAGGTTCCATCAATGGAGAGTGGAATGCACCGCCGACAGAGAGTTTCAATGCTCTTTTTGCACCCGCTTGAAGCATAAGTTCGCAAGCCTTGTCGATTCCAGCCATGGAGCCGGAAATTACCAATTGGCCAGGGCAGTTGTAGTTGGCAGGGACGATGACCTCGTCTTTGATAGAGGCACAAAGTTCTTCCACCTTCTCGTCTGTCAAAGCCAAAACGGCTGCCATTGTTGAAGGGTTTGCCTCGCAAGCCTTTTGCATGGCTTGAGCACGCTTGGAAACTAATCTAAGGCCATCCTCGAAACTGATGGCTCCGGCAGCAACCAATGCAGAGAACTCGCCCAAAGAGTGGCCTGCTACCATATCAGGTTGGAAGGCATCTCCGATTGATTTTGCCAATATTACAGAGTGAAGGAATACTGCAGGTTGTGTTACTTTTGTTTGCTTGAGGTCATCTGCAGAACCTTCGAACATGATGTCAGTGATTCTGAATCCTAAGATGTCGTTAGCTTGTTCGAACAACTCTTTTGCTAATGGTACGTTCTCGTATAGGTCTTTTCCCATTCCAGTGAATTGGGCTCCTTGACCAGGAAAAACGAATGCTTTCATACGCTGTTTTTATTGTTTTTTTCTTGTTTTTCTAAAATGCTGCAAAAATACGCTTTTTTAATATTTATACAAAAGAAGTAGGGGGATAGTCGTCCCTTTATTTCCATTTGTCGATGTCAAATGAACTTTCATACTTCGCTTGTACGTCCAAAGGAAGGTTGGTGAAGAAATCGAGGTTGGTCATCTTTTCGATGGAATCTACCGAAACAGCATAATCGCGATATGATTTGCTGGTTGCCTTGTTTGGAATGCAGAAGGCAATCATCTTCTCCTTCCCCTTCTTGGAGAAATCGAATACGATTTTGTAGAAATACTCCGGAATGGTGATGTTGGTGGTTGTCTTGCCTTTGTATTTGTCGTCGTATTGAAGTTTCTTCTTTTGTTTCTCTGGAATGTTGAGGACCGGACCGCAAATCACATAGACGCGGCCGTAGTAGCGGGCCCAAGAGCGAGTCTTTTTCTCCAAGTCGTTCCAAATGCCAGCATTCATGTCGTTGGTTTGGGGCGACACGTTGCTCATATAGAAACATTCGGCCATGGCCTCCTCGTCAAATCGCATATCTGCGGATGGCGCCAAATGTCCTTTGTCGTAGCCTGAATTGCGGTACTCGTAAGGTTTGGCTGAACCTGTCTTGATGATGGGGTCTTCCGAAAATAGGTCGGCACGCTCCTCTACGCCTTGACTCTCGTTCTTGGTCAATTCGTAGGCCACCCATTCCGCTTGTTCGTCTGCTTCGGAATAGGAAAGCGAGTAGTGCTTGTGAGTGTAGGTTTCTCCCGAGAAGTTGCTGTGGGTGAATATGCCATCCCTTTGCCAATCGGAAGAAATGTCGTTGCGTTCTATTTTTGCCTCTTTTGAAGCATTGTTGCCTGTCTTTTTCGATGAGGTAGGCTTCTGCTTTTGTGTTGTCGTTTGCTTCTCTTTCTGCGCTTGCTGTGGAGAATCTGAGCAACTTGCTAACATTGCTCCGGCCAATACTAATGAGGCTATGAGGGTTCTGTTCATTTTGATGTGTTTTCCGTTCCTTATTGTAAAGAAACGGAGGGAATGAACCGAATCATTCCCTCCGTTCGTATAGTTTGTATTCCTTAATCCATTGCCTTGAGGCTCATATCCAATCCTTTGACGGAGTGGGTAAGCGCACCGACAGAGATGAAGTCAACGCCACATTCAGCATAACTTCTCAACGTGTCGATGGTGATGCCGCCCGACGATTCTGTTTCTACCTGTCCGTTGACAATCTTAACCGCCTCTTTAGTAGTAGGGATGTCGAAATTGTCAAACATCACGCGGTCAACGCCAACGGCCAAGGCTTGGCGGAGTTCATCGAGGTTGCGTACCTCCACTTCGATTTTGAGGTCTTTCCCCTTCTCCTTCAAATAAGCCTTCGTTTTGTTGACTGCCTTCTCGATACCTCCTGCGAAGTCAACGTGGTTGTCCTTGAGCATCACCATGTCGAAGAGTCCCATTCTGTGGTTGGTGCCTCCACCGATTTTCACGGCCATTTTCTCCAAAACACGAAGTCCTGGGGTGGTCTTTCTTGTGTCGAGTAGTCGAGTGTGAAGTCCGTCGATTACTTTCACATATTTGCGGGTTGTAGTGGCGATGCCGCTCATTCTCTGCATGATGTTGAGGACGGTACGCTCCGTCTGCAAAAGTGATTGGTCTTTGCCTTCTACGGTAAAGGCGATGTCGCCTGGCTTAACCTCTGCACCGTCATTGATGAAGACTTCGATTTTTAGTTCTGGGTCGAACTTGTGAAATACTTTCTTCGCCACTTCAACGCCGGCCAATACGCCCGGTTCCTTGATGAGGAGTTTTGCCTTTCCTTTCTTGTCGGCTGGAATGCATGACAAAGTTGAGTGGTCTCCGTCTCCGATATCTTCAGCGAAAGCCAAGTTCAAAAGGCTCTCTATCAAATCATTTTCAATCATTTCCTTTTTCTATTCTAAGTTGATATATCATAAAGTTATTGGACGCGCCTTTCTTCAGCATGATGTGAATTTGGTGCTGTCCTGTACTTGTTTGTAGTTTCCCTATTAGATAACCAGTCTGAGGCTTTTCCGTCTTGTGTGTGATGATGAAGTTGGAAGGGCGGTTGCTGTTGACATAGTTTTGTATCAATGGCATAGCCTGGTTTTTCATTTTAGATTTCTTGGATTCGAGAATGCTGACCTCCACATCGTTGTCGAGTAGAAGGGCGATTTTTTGGACATTCCCGTTACACATGGCTTCTTTCACCTGTTTCTGGATGTCGTCAAGTGGTGTGGCGAATGCGGAGAAGCAAGCGAACCAAGCCGTCATCATAAAAAGTATTGATGTTTTCTTCATGTGAATATATTATTTAAGGGCAGTTGCCTGCCGGTTCATACTGGTATAGTACAAAAATAATGCCTAAATAAAGGGAAAACTCCCTCTAAGCCCGTATCTTTGTGCCATTATTGACATAAAGTACGAAATAAGGATGAAAGTAATTCTTTTAACTGTCGGCAAAACTAACGAAATATATTTTAAAAATGCGATTTCTGAATACCAAAAAAGACTTAAATTTTATTTACAATTCGAAATAGAGGAGTTGCCGGAGTTGAAAAACACGAAAAGTCTCTCCGAAGAGCAACAGAAGCAGAAGGAGGGCGAATTGATTTTAAAGTCTCTTTGGGATTCCGATGATGTGGTTTTGTTGGACGATAAAGGCTCAGAGTTCACCTCCATGCAGTTCTCTTCCTATATGGAGAAGCGAATGGTGGCAGGGTCACGTCGTTTGGTTTTCATCGTGGGCGGTCCTTATGGGTTTAGCGAGGCGATATATGCGAGGGCGAACGGAAAGATTTCTCTTTCGAAGATGACCTTCTCGCATCAGATGGTGCGTCTGATTTTCGTGGAGCAACTTTATAGGGCTATGACTATCTTGCGAGGAGAACCATATCATCATGAATGAGTTGAGGCATGGATTTTGTAGTCAATGCATAAGAAACTGATTGTAAAAAGCGTTCTTGTTGGAACTCTCATGAAATTCTAAAAAAAACAGGTCAGTTTCAGGAAATGACGTGAAGTAGAAATGGGTATTTTGGAAAGCATAAGAGTTGATAGGAAGTGGCAATACATCACATTGCTTCTTCTAATCCTTCTATTTGCTGGTTCTGGCATCTTTTGGGAGCAACGCTATTACCGGACGTCTCAGCCGGAGATGGACCTTTCCGATTTCACGGCAACTCTTCATGCCAAGGAGCGTTTAGCGAATGAGACTTTGTCGGAAATAAAGAAGACGGTCGGGGATGGAATGTTAACCTCCCTTTACAGCAATGAACGAATTTTCAAACTGTCGGAAGATAATGACATCGCCTTCTTGGTTTATCGGGGCGATACCTTGCTGTATTGGTCAAACAATATTGTTGATGTCTATAAAGTGGATAACTTCCCCTTTAAGCGAGACTTTATGTTGCGTACCAATAATTCGTATAATGAATGTATTCAACTGTTTATCAATAACTACCGTTGTTTGGCTCTGATAAAAATTAGTGATTGCGCATTTCCAAAGTTTTATAATAAAACCAATGAGTACGCCAAAGGATTTGATTTGCCTAACAATGTCTTGGTGGCAGAGGAGGGCGATAAGGATGTTTGGCCCATTTATACCTATGAAGGGACGCATATATTTTCTTTGCTGAAGACGCCGATCTTACAGTTCGACAGGACTGTTTATTGGTGTTGTATCATTTCGTGGTTCGTTGTGCTGTTGCTTGCCTTCAGGGCATTGAGGATGTTTGGGGTGCAATATAAATCTTATGTGTCGAAACTGAAATATTACATTCCATTGACTGTTTTCGGTTTTGCCGTATTGTTTTTGGCCTCTTATTTCCGTATTCCGGAAATCCTTTATTCGGGTGCCCTTTTTACGGCTGGTTACTATGCGTCGTCGTTTGCTCCGTCATTTGGTCACCTTTTGCTATATACGATATATTGTTTCTCTTGTCTGATGGTTGCCTATCGCCACGTTGATGCGCCGGAGTCTCTCTCTACAAACAAGGAGGAACGACGTCTGCCTTATGCATTCCTTTTGCAGTTGGTGTCGTCTTTGATATTCTTTTTTATGTATTTGCTCTCCGTCAATTTGATTTACAAGTCGAAGATTGACGTGGCGTTTGTCTTCGTGCGTAATGTCTCTGTGGAAACGATAGCCTCCCTTCTTTTGGTCTCTTCTTGGTTCTTGTTTTGGGGATTGGCCCATTCGAAAATCAGAAGGATCTATGTCGATGGGTTGAGCCTGAAGCAGAATCTGATGGCGCGCGGCGTTTTGGCTCTCTTTTGGCTGGTTCCGTTGCTTATATGGGGCGAGCGGGTTGATCTATTCCTCTACTTGGGATTTTTTGTAATTACCCTTTTCATCGATGTCTATAAATACTACTATAAGGCGACGACTTTCATCTATTTGACCGCGTTAGTTTTTTTGTTCCTCAACCTTATTATCGCTATCTGTTATTGGCATAGCGAGAAAAACAATGACATGAAGAGTTTTGCATTGGCTAAGCAACTAAGTTTGAACGGGTTGCTGATGCAGGATAAGTCAGTAGAGTCGTTGTTGAGGGCAAAAAATGCAGATTTTGAGAGTGATAGGACGATTGCCCAGTTGATGACGGACTCTCTTTCCGACCAATCGGCGCAAAAAATCGAATATATTGTTCGTAATCACTATTTCGACAAGTTTTGGAATGTTTATGATATGAGCGTGCAAATTTGTCTTGATACAAGTGAGATAGATATACGTAAGGGCGCCTATGGGGAAGTGGTGAGTTACCCCGTTTCGATTCTTTCGGACACGTCGAGGTTTGAACTTTTGCAGAACACGCACTTCTTCAAAAATAAGGACGAACGATTGTCGCTTTGTTATGTGGGGGATTTTGTTTACGGCGATTATCATCTCTATGTGAAACTCTTCCCTAACATTTTCTACAATAGGATTAGTTTTTTGGAGCGGTTGTCAAGGATGGATGCCTCCAATGCCGAGTGCCTCTCTTCGGCGAAATATTTCAACAATGAGTTGCTGTTCATGTCGGGAGACTACCGCTATCCGAATAGCCTCTCTTGGATTCCAGAGAAACTGCCGATGTCCACTAAGTTTTCGCAGAATGGTTATGAACATTATGTCTATTGCGAGGACGCGGATTGCGTGGTGGTGGTCAGTAAGGAGCAAATGCAGAGTTACGCTTACATTCTGTTACTCTCCTATATGTTCTCTGCTTATTTCGTTGTCTCTTTGCTTGTGATGTTGGGCTTCAGATGGAAGAACAGGAAGACGGGGCGTTCGTTGCTGACTCGAATGCAGACGCTGTTTGTCATTCCGCTGCTTCTGTCATCGTTGATTTTGGGCTCTATTTCGGTATATTATTACTATTGGCAGTATCAGAATAATCAGATGGCCGAATTGGGCCGAAAGGCCGATTCAGTCCAGCAAAATTTGCAGGATCGAATGGGGGTGGTGGAATCATTCTCTGATGTGCCGAAGGAGGAACTTCGAATGTTTTTGCACGATATTTCCAACCTCTTCCGTTTGGATGTCATCTTGTATGATGAAAATGGCGTGCTTTGTTCGTCGTCGCTTTCTTCGTCTGATATGATGAGGGGTAGCGTGGGAAGTAAATTGATGTCGCCGCGGGCCCGTTTTGCCCGTTTGCCCTACTATTATCAGATGGACAACAAGATGGGAGTGGATTGTGCCTCTTATTTCGTAAGGGCATACAATAGGAGGAATACCCATTTGGGGTATATTAATCTGTTGTCCTCCTCGTCGGCCACGCAGATGAAGAGTGATATGATGAACAATATTGTGATTGTGGCAGATTTGTATCTTGTCATCATGCTGCTCTCCATTTTCGTCATTTGGATGATAAACAAAAGGGTGACCAAGCCTATCGTGGCCTTGGCCGAAAGTTTTGAACAAGTCAAATTGACGGGCGAGAATGCGAAGATTGACTATGCTTATAACGACGAAATCGGACAGTTGGTGCATCAATACAATAAGATGGTGGACGAGTTGATGGTAAGTGCGGGAAAATTGGCGAGGTCTGAACGTGAATTTGCTTGGCGGGAAATGGCGCGACGGATTGCCCACGAGATAAAGAATCCGTTGACTCCTATGAAGTTGAGCGTTCAGATGGCTATTCGTAAGAAAGAACTTGACCCCGAAGGATTTGATGAATATTTCAAGAAAGTGGGAACGGTCTTGATTGAACAGATTGATAATCTTTCGCGCATAGCCTCGGAATTTTCAACATTTGCCAAGACTACTCAAGGAACGGTCGAGCGAATTGATCTTGTGGCAAAGTTAACCTCGACGGTTGACCTCTTTGTGAATAATATGGAGGCGGTGAATTTTGAATTGGATTTGAACGGCTATGAACATGCTTATCTTATGGCAGACGGCAAGCAGATGCTGCAGGTGTTTAATAACTTGTTCCGTAATGCGATACAGGCCATTCCGTCAGACAGAAAGGGCTTGATTCGTGTGGTGTATAAGCAGGAAGATGGTGCAGGGCTGATTGAAATCCATGATAATGGTTGCGGAATACCGGACGATATTAAGGAAAACCTTTTCTTGCCGAACTTCACGACAAAGACGAGTGGAATGGGCTTGGGCTTGGCCATTGTGAAAAACATAGTCAACTCGACCAATGGCTCTATATGGTTCGAATCGGTGTTCAACGAGGGTACGACTTTCTACCTGAAGTTCCCTCTGTTGGCTGATTGATGCTATTCTGCCGATTCGTCAGGCTCTTGGTGGATAAGCACTTGGATGTCCTCTCCGAAACGCTTGCGAAGTTCTCTCTCTACTTGGGTGGAGATATTGTGGGCTTCCACGATGGTCAGGGTAGGCGCAACAACCAAATGGGCATCGATGATGATGCTGGGGCCATTGCGGCGCGTCTTCAACTCATGTATGTCTTCCACACCTTCTACGTTTAGCGCTATCTGAATCATTTCATTTTCCATCTCTTCTGGCAATGAGACCTCCAATAATTCGTTGAGGGAAGGTATGGCCATTCGGACGGCGGCTACCATGATGGCGATGCTGATGAGGCAACAGACGATCGGGTCCAAGACCACCCATTTATCTCCTAAGAAAATCGCACCGGAAATGCCCGCCGCAGACCCGATGGAAGAGAGAGCGTCTGAGCGATGGTGCCAGGCGTTGGCTAATAAAACGGGGCTGTTGATGGCACGGCTCACCTTGGCGGTGTAGTGGTATAGAATCTCCTTTAGAAGGATAGAACATAGGGCAGCCCATAGGGCAATCTTTTCTGGCACTTGCAGATTTTCTCCGTTTAGATGTTGTCTGATGCTTGATATTCCAGAGGTTAGCATCTCCACACCGACGATGATCAGCAGTAGGCTGACAAAGAGGGTCGCCATCGTCTCGTATTTTCCGTGCCCGTATTTGTGGTCGGTGTCTTTCCCTTTGGAGGAAATGCGTACACAAACAATGACAACGACGTCAGAGATGAAGTCGGAGAGCGAGTGGACGCCGTCCGCAAGCATGGCGGCACTATGCCCGAAGATTCCTGCGGCAATTTTTCCGACCGTGAGTATGATGTTGACGATTGACCCTATGATTGTTGTTCTGATAATCGACTTTTCTCTGTCTTTTGTTTCCATAGATTTGTGAACGTTTTGAACGAAATGCTTCTTTGTGCAAAAGTAAGTTTTCACACTTAAAAGTCAAAGACCGAAAGGATAAATATATAGAAAACTCGTTATTGAATTGGGTGATGAGATGTGATGAACTGCATCTATACTTTGACTGATAAACCAACTTTTTTTGCAAAAAAGGATAGGAAACTATCGGCGCTTTTTTTGATTAAGAGAGTGATTCTTATTATTTTTGTTTATGTGTGTTTGTTGATAAACTAATTTAACGTGAATTCGATGAATTGTAATTAAAAGATAGTCAGTTGATTATCGAATGT
>JAKSLA010000065.1 GCA_024401455.1 Paludibacteraceae bacterium
CACAGGCTCTCTCGTCATTCCTGACTCAGTCACGAGCATAGGGGATTATGCCTTCAGTGGTTGCTTTAAAGTTGACGGCATAGTAATGACCTCTGTTCCACAAATAGGTTCTGGAGCTTTCAGTGACGTCGACGCCTCCAAGACCGTGGTTCTCTCCGAGAATTCGTATGTATATAAAGAAGCCAATGAGTACTTCCCAGAAGATGCCTCGGTAACTGCTCCATGTGCTCTCGACCTCACCGGCAGTGCTGTTGAGAATCATGCAAACTTGGAAATCGTTCATGGCGAAAACGTATATGACCCAGAAAAGGAACCAACCTGTACTACGGAAGGTCTCACAGAAGGCGTTCACTGCGAGATTTGCTCTAAGGTTTTAGTGGAGCAGGAGACAATCGCCGCCCTCGGACACTCGTACACCTCTGAAATAGCCACAGAACCTTACATAAAGGACACAGCCACATGTACTGCGGATGCTGTTTACTTCCACAAGTGCAGCCGTTGCGACGAGAAGGGTTCTACTACATGGACTAAGACTGGTACAGCACTTGGCCACGCATGGGGAGAATACCACTTGGACGGTGACCAGACTTGCACAAATGATGGCCACAAGACCGCAGAGTGTACTCGCGAGGGATGTTCAGAGAAAAATACGATTGTTGCCACAGGCGAAGCATTCGGTCACTCATTCATAGAGTATTTCTCAAACGGCGACGCAACCACCGAAGCCGATGGCACCAAGACAGCAGAGTGTGAAAACGGTTGCGGAGCGACAGAGACCGTCATCGATGAGGGCAGCCGAATTGGATTACAAATTAAGGATCTCCAAACAGGAAAAGATATTACGCTATATTTAGAGGCAGGCGTTTGGGTTTGCCATGAGGAACTCACCTTCGAAGACGGCGTCGCCTTCAACTCGTCAGTGGATTTCGTGGCGGACAAGGTGGTTTACAGCCGTATCGCCAGCAAGGACACGATGAGCGTCATCCTGCCTTTCGACGTGCCAGCCGACCGCTTGAACGGCGTTGCCTACAAACTCGCTTCGTTCGACGGCAAGGACCTCCACTTCGAAACGGCCGACGGCATCCAAGCGAACACGCCTTGCATGGTGTCTGGCATAAAGGATAAGAGCCAACCGTTGGTTGCATCGATGGAGAACGTCACCATCAAGGCTTCCAACCCAATCGAGGTGGAGGACGCCACCGGCAAGTCGGCCCACTTCGGCGTTTACGAGAAGAGCCTCTTCGAGTGCGGCGGGCACGACTACTACGGCTTCAAGAACAACCAGTTCGTGAAGGCGGGCATCGACATCGAGGTGTCTCCGTTCCGTGCAGCCGTAAGGTTGACAAAGAGCGCCCTCAGGTCGTTGTCGTACAATCCAGCCACCCTCGGCATCGTCTTTGACGGCAACGAGGTGACCCATGCAGCCGACATCGAGCAGACAATGACAGGCAAGGTCAACGTCCACGACGTGACAGGCCGCATCCTACGCCACAACGTGGAGGCATCCAACTGCACCGACGGCTTGGAGCCAGGCGTTTACGTCGTGAATGGAATGAAAGTAGTAGTAACCGTAAAAGAATAAACAAGATGAAGAAAGAATATATAATTCCCGAAGTAGAAATCATCGAATTGGAATTGGAAGGCGTAATCGCCACCAGCGGCGGAGATTTCCCCGTCATTGACCATTTGACGGATTTGGATTAACGGTGTAGGGGCGGTGCCTTGTGCCCGCCCACCATTTTTTTGTTTCAAACGATGTTTTTCACACCAACCGTCGGTAACGGTGTATGGGCGGCGCCTTGTGCCCGCCCTGGTGAATTTCGCACCTCTGGTGAAATTCCCGCCCATTTTTGTGGACCGTTGTGCCCGCCCTGGTGAATACATTGCCAAACCGTTGGTTTCACGGACACCATCACCGATGTTACGCCCATAAATCATCGTTTTTCACGGACATTACATTTAATGTTACACCCGCAAATCCTCGGACCGATGTTGGGGCAAATCACTAGGGCGGGCACAAGGCACCGCCCCTACGCCGGGACCGATGGGCGGTGCGAAACCCGGCGTTTTTTACGGACGTTACATTTGATGATACACCCGCAAATCGTCGGACCGATGTCGGGGCAAATCACTAGGGCGGGCACAAGGCACCGCCCCTACGCCCTTTTGGGCGGTTGCCCCTTTTTATGGTTGCCTTCAAAACAAAAAAAATCCTGATGAATTCTCATCAGGATTTTTCTCTTTATAAAGATGTCTTTTGTTTATTCTTCGGCTGTTTCAAAATAATCGATGTCGTATATCTCACCTCTTGAAAGGACTTGACCGTCTCCGATGAATTCGGAAAGAGTCGTCTTGTTACGTTTGCCATCGTATTTGGTCACCCATTTGATCTTGATGTTGCCTTCTGGTCCGAACAACGTCTTTTCGGAAACATTTCCGGCCATATCGTAAACCAACGTGATTTTGCTTTCCATGTCACCTTCAGAATTGAATGAACAAGTTTCGGTCTGCTTGTTCTCCTTGTCGTATTTGTAGGTCCATTTCTTGTTCAACTCACCGTCGAAGCCATAGCTGTTTGAACCGATCTTGTTGCCTTTGGGGTCGTAGGAGTAAACCCACTTTGTGACAAGCATATTGTCGGAGTTGTATTCGCACTTTTCTGTTTGAAAGTTCTTTTCGTTGTACTTGTATTTCTTCTTTTCGTCCAACACGCTGTCTGCGTCAAAAATTTCCTCTTTGATCAAGTTGCCCGCTTCGTCATATTGGTAAACATAGCGCCAATCTACCCCCTCGTTAGAGTATTGGATGATCTCAATGGGGTTGCCGTTTACGTCGTTGACAAACACTGATTTAGAAAGGAGGCTGTCGTCTGCCGTGTAGTTCGCTTCTTCAAGAATGTTGCCAATGCTGTCGTGAGTGATGACCCATTTGTTGGTCAAAATGCCATTAGGGCTGAACTTCTCTCTTCCGACAAGGGAACCCTTTTCGTTGAAGATCCAAGTCTCTTTCTTGTGACCCTTGATCATTTCGCCAGCTTTGATGGAGACATAGTATTCGGTAAAGGATTTTACATTCTCCTTTAATTCCATTTTGTCAAGATCTGTGGTCTTGGCTACTTCTTTCCCTTTTTCCTTGGATGTGCAAGAAGCGAGTGCGAGGACGCATGCTGATAAAATTGTAAGTTTTCTCATCATAGTACATTGAGAATTTTAATTCATTTACAAATATAAGAAAAAAAGACAGTGTTTTTTGTCAACTAATAAAAAAAATAATTGATTTTTTTCGAAGAGAAAATTTAATATAAATCAACTAATTGTATATTAGTTGATTATGGGTTTTGTATTGGGAGAAGGCATACGCGTCCCGTTATAAAAGCTTGCCGATTTCAATCACTTCCAAGTCTTTGATTTCCGTCCCGTCTATGGTAAATCGAAGAAGGGTCCGGATCTTGTGGAACCCGTATTTTCCTGCGGCGCCTGGATTGAGGCAGAGTGTTTGCAACTGTTTGTCAAACATCACTTTAAGGATGTGCGAATGTCCGCAGACAAAAAGTTTGGGAGGATTGTTGAAAATCTCGGGCTTGACCTCTAATGCATATTTGCCAGGGTAACCGCCGATGTGGGTCATCCATACATCAACGCCTTCGATGGAGAAGCGTAGGTGGGTGGGGTAGGTTGCCCGCATTTCATGGCTGTCAATGTTGCCATGTACGGCGCGGAGAGGTTTTATGGCCGCTAACTTATGGGCCACTTCTTCGTTTCCTATATCACCTGCATGCCAAATCTCGTCGCACTCTTCAAAGTATTGTTGGTATTTGTCGTCCCAATAACCGTGGGTGTCCGACAGTAGTCCGATGCGCTTCATCTTATTCTACGTTTCGTTTGGTGATGAAGTCGCGGACGTAGTCGTAGAATGGGATGCCGTATATTTGGCTGAGGAGGTTTCCCAACTTTACGATTTTAGCGATGTCTTTGATGTTGCTGCCGTTGACGATGGGCTCAAATGTGTCGTCCTTCTTTATGAGCCTCAACTCAAAAATGTCAGAGTTGGCGCGAGGGTTGAAAATGCCTCCGAAATTGTATTCGACGGTCTCTTCGTATTTTTGAAAGGCAAAACGGGAGGCCGTTTGCATGTTGAATTCTTTCCACTCGCCTTTCTTGAACGAGAAGAGTTTGAACCCGTTTCTGTACTTTTTTTCGGTAGGGTTGAATTCGAACAATTCTTTGCTGAAACAGAAGAAAAAGAATTGGAGCAATCCGAATATGGACAATAGGAATCCGCTCATCGGCGTGAATGTAATGGAGATGAAGGCTCCGTCCAACGGGAAAGCGATGCTGAAAATTAGGAATACACAGGATGTAGCCATTATCCAAGGCTGGAAGTAGTAGTTGGATGTGATTTCGATATTGCTCATCTTTTGTTTATTAAGGGCGCAGGGATAGACCCCACGCCCAATTTTTTTTGAGGGAACTTCTATAAATTCCCCGATTTCTAATGTTTCATCCTTTTTAGAGACACCCTTTGTTTAATGTCTTTGATTCTGTCAATCAATTCGTTGCCGAGGGCACTCTTGACTTCGATATGCTTGAGCACCTCCAAGACAAATGGATTCTTGTCAAAGTCTCCGCGTACAGATTCGAAGTCCTTGTCTTTCTCCTTGTCTGTTCCGTCAACGCCGAAACTGGTTTTGGACTTGAGTGTAAATTCCTTCTTCGCATCCTCGTAGAGAATCTTGTCAAGTGTCACGACGGCGTCTCTCCAACGCTCAACAATGTTGATGATGTCGGCGACGGTAATTTCCTCGATTTTCTTTCCGTACTTCTCTTGGATTTTGACGATTGCCCAAGTCCACTCCATCGTGTAGTAATCTTTGTGAATCTTGGCCAACTGTAGGTTGATTTCGTCGATAGACTTGTATTTGCCCTGTTCTATCTCTTCCATCGTTTTGTCTATGACGCTTTTCGGTGCGATCAATCCGGCTACATCCACCCAGTCGCCCAAGCCGTCTTGCGTGTCGGGTTGGAGGCGTTTCCTGATTTCGTCGATAGACTTGAATTTAGTCTCCTCCAAACGCTTGATGATGGAGTTGCCCAAGAACTTGTTGATGGCAAGTTCATAGAGTTTGATGCCGTTGTTGAGAGACGAATTCTTGATTTTGGTGCTGTGGTAGTAGTAGTTGTCGCACGTCTCACCTGCGATATCTTTGAGCGAACGAAGAATCTCTTGTCCCTTCATCATCTTTTGGATGGTATAAGGGCTGAGCAGATTGAAGTTGATTTGGTCCAATTTGTTAGGATCCTTACGCTTGTCTCGTTTAGGCCATTTTTGTGCGTCACGGATGGTTCCTACGCTGCGGAGGTTGGCACCTGGAACGAGAACGGACTCGTTGTTGTTCTCGATGAGGTAGGAGAAGGGCACGTCGCTGGTGTCGGCGTGGCTTGTGTGTCGTCCCATGACGAGGGTGAACGCACCGACCTTGGCAGGCCAAAGAATGTAAGAATCGCTGGTGGTTTTGGAACCGCGTTCTACGATACCTTGGTGGATAGGGCCCAACTTATACATGTGGTTACTTTGGTTGGAACCGCTACCTGCATTAGAGAATGAGAACATACCTGCGATGAGGAGGCTCGATTTGTGGTGAGTCACGGTGAACGGGCCAGCAAATACCGAGGCAGCCTCGCCGTGGAAACCTTGACAGTTACAGAAGAAAAGCGTATCGGTTGCAGAGTATTGCTTTCCGATTTGGCAAGCCTGTCCGATGAAACATTTGTCGATTAAGGCACCTTCTGTTATCATCGTTCCGGACGATGCAATGAAATCGTGGGCGATGACGCTGATTCCGAAGTAGATAGGCGCTTCTTGGTTACTGTTGATGCTACCGTTGCAGAGTTCTGCACATCCGTCGAGCGTGGCGTAACTGCCTATCTTTACATTTTTGATGGTCTTACAGTTGCGGATGGTCACGTTGCATCCGATTTCTCCCATGTCCGAAGAGATGCTCTCCTTGTAGTCTGCTACCAATCCTTCCAATTTTTGGATAAGGTTAGGACGATGGCGATAAAGGGTCATCATATATCCCACATGGGCGGAAAGGTTGTCGCAGATAGGGACTTCGCGGCCACCCCCTTCGTTGAGGGCTGCCACGTTCACACCGTTACCGAACGAGCATTTGCCATCTACAATGAGGGTGTCTACATTTTCGATGGTCGTTTCTTCTCCTATCTTATAGTTTGCGATGTAACCTGCTATTTTTGAAATATATACGTTGTCTCCTATGATGCAGTTGTGGATGGTGGAGTAACTAATGCTTGCGCGACGAGTGATGTTGCCTGGGAACGTCAAACTCTTTTCCAACGCACCAATCTTCACATTGCCTGAAAAGTTCGTGCTGCGAACACGTTCTGGGTTGAATTGGTCGGTCACTTGGATGAGCGACCAATCTTCGCAATGACAGTTGTTTTGCTCCAATACGGAGATTTCCGCTGCCGTTAGGTTTCTGTAGGTTGCCATGTTCTATCGCGTTTAAATCGTTTCTGTCTCCTCGTCGTATTTCTGATACAAAAAGTCGTTGTAAGGGAAACGAGTGACGTGGATCTCTTTTACTTTATTATATAGTAGTGTTTTGAATTCTTCCAAATTAGCGTGTTCTTTTGCTGAGATGAAGATGCAGTTGTCTTGCAACTTCGCCATCCATGTGCTTTTCAACTCTTCTAAGCTATAGTTCTCGCGCGTCTTAGGCGTGAGGTCGTCTTCGTCTTTCGGAGTGTAGGTGAACGCATCCACCTTGTTGAACGCCAGGATGGTAGGCTTCTCCTCTTTGCTGATTTCGTGCAATGTTTTCTCCACCACTTCGATTTGCTCTTCGAAGTTGGGGTGGGAAATATCCACGACGTGAACAAGCAAGTCTGCCTCGCGCACCTCGTCGAGTGTTGATTTGAAGGACTCTATCAAATCGTGGGGCAATTTGCGGATGAATCCTACCGTATCTGAGAGCAGGAACGGAAGGTTTTCAATGGTCACTTTTCTAACCGTAGTGTCGAGGGTGGCGAAGAGTTTATTCTCTGCAAAAACGTCCGATTTGCTCAGCATGTTCATGATGGTTGACTTTCCCACGTTGGTATAACCGACAAGGGCGACGCGAACCATCTTACCTCTGTTTTTGCGTTGAGTGCTTTTTTGTTTGTCGATGGCAATCAAGTCTTGCTTGAGCAAGGAGATTTTGTTGAGGATGATACGGCGGTCGGTCTCGATCTGTGTCTCACCGGGACCTCTCATTCCGATACCACCACGTTGGCGCTCCAAGTGGGTCCACATTCTCGTCAATCGGGGAAGCAAGTATTTGTATTGGGCCAACTCCACTTGGGTTTTTGCGTGGGCGGTCTGTGCTCTCTTGGCAAAGATGTCCAAGATGAGGCTCGTTCTGTCCAATACTTTTATCTCCAACTCTTTGTCGATGTTTTTGAGTTGCTTTGGGGATAACTCGTCGTCGAATATAACCAATCCGATGGGCTCTTCCGTCTCTTCCATTTCCTTGATGTAATTCTTTATCTCCTCCAATTTGCCGGGGCCGACAAAAGTGACGGAGTTAGGGCATTCCAGTTTTTGGAAGAAAACCTTCTTAGGCGTGGCGCCTGCCGTGTCGGCCAAGAAGGCCAATTCGTCAATGTATTCTTGCGCCTTCTTCTCGTTTTGTTGTGGTGTGATTAGACCGACGAGAATGGCGTTTTCCGAGTATATTTCTGTTATTACTTCGCTCATGAGTTTTGGTAAGAGTGACATCCGCATGGGATGTCGGGATTTGTGGGAAGTTAAAAAACTCGCTCATAAAATATGGAGGTGCCTTCTGTAAATTCCCCGATTCCTTAATTCTATATTCGAGGATTCCTTGAAAATCTTCTGCTGCAAAGCCTTTTTAGAAACCCTCTTGGCATTAGGTGTTAGGCACCTTATAAGAAAAAAACGAGTAAACAAAGGGTTTATTACTCTTTGCTTACTCGTTTTTGTATCAGTCTTTTTTGTTGGCCATTGCCTCTCGAACTTTCACCTCGATTTCGGCCGCCAATTCAGGATTGTCTCTTAAACATAATTTGGTGGCGTCTCGTCCTTGACCGAGTTTTGATTCGCCGTAACTGAACCAAGAACCGCTCTTTTTGATGATGCCAAATTCAACGCCGAGGTCGATTAACTCGCCGGTACGCGAAATTCCTTCGCCGAACATGATGTCGAACTCAGCCTTTCGGAACGGAGGTGCCACCTTGTTCTTGATGATTTTCACGCGGGTTTGGTTACCGATGATTTCCTCTCCGTCTTTGATTTGTCCGGTTTTTCGGATGTCCAAACGTACGGAAGCGTAGAACTTCAAGGCGTTACCACCGGTTGTGGTCTCAGGGTTGCCGAACATGACGCCAATCTTGTCTCTCAACTGGTTGATGAAGATACAAGTTGTATTGGTCTTGTTGATTGAACCCGTCAATTTTCTCAATGCTTGAGACATCAAACGCGCTTGGAGACCCATTTTCGAATCGCCCATGTCGCCCTCGATTTCCGCCTTAGGCGTCAATGCGGCAACAGAGTCGATGACGATGATATCAACGGCAGACGAACGGATGAGTTGGTCTGCAATTTCCAATGCTTGTTCGCCGTTGTCGGGTTGGGAGATGAGTAGGTTCTCCACGTCAACACCCAATTTCTCGGCGTAGAAGCGGTCGAAGGCGTGCTCGGCATCAATGATGGCAGCGATGCCGCCGTTCTTTTGCGCCTCAGCAATGGCGTGGATGGCCAAAGTGGTCTTACCTGATGATTCAGGTCCGTATATTTCGATGACACGGCCTCTGGGGAAACCTCCTACTCCGAGTGCCATATCCAATCCGATGGATCCGGTTGATATAACAGGTATATCCTCCACCTTGTTGTCTCCCAACTTCATGATGGTGCCTTTGCCATGATCTTTCTCGATCTTCTCCATTGCAAGTTGAAGAGCCTTAAGCTTCTCGATGGATGGCTTTGCTTTTTCTTTGATTTCTTCTGTGTTTTCTGACATATGAATTTGTTTTTAGTCGGAACAAATATAAGAAAATTTTAATGGCAATGCTTCCATCTTTTCGCTTTTTTTGAAGGCTTGCCTTTGCTTTCCTACTATTTCCCCTCTTTATGTTTTACATATTGTTATTTTAAAGTTGTATTACATTCAAGCGACTGTCGCTCTCTTTGTTTGATGATGCAAAGTTAGACGGCTATTGTGCCAAAACGTGACATATTCTTCGGATTTTAGCAAAGAATTTAAAATATCACATTTTTTTTGTTTGTCTTTGAAGGGAAAACAACAAAACAGCACAAAACAAAACGCTCTCCTGGACATTTTTTATGGCACGAAGGTAGTGCTTTTTTCCGAAATTTTTGTTTTGTGGGACGAATTTTGTCTTTGAAATAATTATTTTGCCCGTTTCCCGACGGAAGCTATACTTTTCAAAATCTTCGAGATGGTGCATTGGGTGGCGGGTGTGAGAAATTCCGGCTCTGCACTTTCGAGGATGACTTTCAGTTCGGGCAGCAGTTCGGGTTCCCTTTGGCAAAGTTTATAAGCCATTTTCATGCAGCAGGATTGTACGGCTACAGGTTGGCTGGGGGAGAGCATATTGTCGAAGCAGAAGTTGAGCAATGGTACCGACACGCTTCCATCACTCTCTAATCTCATCAAGATGTTGAGAATCAGGCGTTGCTTCCCCTCATGTTGGCAAGCAAGCAATAGCGAAATGATCTCTTCCCGTTTGTCGGCGAAAGAGGTGGATGCCAACTTTGTGATGTGCTCGCAAACCCACCATGCGTGCCAAGATAACGAATCGTCTTCGCTTTTAGTTAGTTGGAAAAGTTCGTCGCACTTTTTTGCGTCTCCCATGACGGATGCGGCAATCTGCTCGATTTCGTATTTGTTGACTCTCTTGGCTTGCAGAATTTTAATTATATCTTCCATTTCAGTTTTTGGGCAAGGCGTTTGCACTTATTCTTTTCTCTTTCGCTTAATTCGTGGTTCTTGTGGGTGCCACCTTTTTCGATGGTTCCTACGATTTTGAAACCGCTCCATTTCAGAATTTCGCGTAGGGCATTGACAACTCCTCTCGTCTGTTTGAAGAAAATATTGAAAGGGAAGAGTGTTGTGCTTGTGGCTACGATGATGGCTTGCTTCCCTTTTTGGAGCGGAATGGGGATGCCCATCGAGTTTTCGCCCATCATGCCGTAAACCATGCGGTCGAATAGCACTTTAAGGTAGCCGTTGAGGTTGCCCCAATAGCAGGGAGAACCGATGATCAGTGCGTCCGCCTCTTGAATCTCCTTGAGGATGCGCTGTGCGTCGTCTTCGGGTAGGAGGCAGGCGTGCGTGCTTCTGCATTTCATGCAACCGAGGCAAGGCCGAATGGATAGGCCGTTGACATATACGGATACGACTTCGCACTCTTGTGGGAGGTTCTCTCGGATAATGTCGAGCATTTGTGCTATGAGTCCGTTTTTGCGTGGACTGCCATTCAGTATGACTGCTTTCATTCTTTCTCCCTTCTCTTTTTGATGGTAATGCTGCTGCTCCAGAGTCCGCTGATAATCAGTGTCGTCCCGATGATGGTGTATAGGGTGATACGCTCGTCGAGCACGATACTGGAGATGATGATGGTGACCAACGGCAGCAAATATATGTATTTGTTGGTGGTGATGACCCCCAGGTTGTCTATGGCGGAGTTGAATAGGTAGTAGCACACGCCGGAAGCGATGATGCCGAGGAAGCAGAGGTTGCCCCAAACAACAGGGTTGCTGAGTTCTTCTGTTGGGAATTTGTGCGATTCGAACAGGAATAGATAGGGCATCATCGTGGCGAGTCCGTAAAAGAATATGTTTCGGGTGACAAGGAGCATGTTGTACTTCTTGTTCAACTTTTTCTGCACTACGCAGTAGATGGTCCAGCAAAGGACGGCTCCGCAAGTGAGTAGGTCGCCCATTGGATTGAGTTTCAGGACTAAAGTTCCGTTTAGAATGACCAGTGCCACGCCGATGAAGGCGATTGTTGCCCCGATGAAGAACTGTGGGGTGAACCGTTCTCCTTTTATGAAGAAATGGGAGAATAGGGCGGTGATGATGGGCACGGTGGCGCAGATGAGGGCCACGTTGGTTGATTGTGTATAGTAGAGCGCCGTGTTTTCAGCGAGGAAATAGAGCGTTCCCCCGAAGAAACCCATCAAGAAAAAGATGAATTCATCGTGCCAATCGTCGATTCTGTGTTTGTGGGGATACAATATCCACAAAAGTATGTAGGCCAAGATAAACCTGCAAGTCATGATTTCTGCCGGAGTTAATCCAGCATCTAAGAGGACCTTCGACGCAACGACTGTCGAACCCCAAACGAGAGCCGTGAAGGCTGCCATTAAATGATATTTCATCGGTTGTTATTTAGGGGCCTTATCCCCCCGATTTGATTATGTTACAGAGAACGTCCTAATCCATGCAAGGCAATGCGTGAGCGCCCTTATCGTGAATCACCTTTTTCTTCGGTGTAGAGGCGGTCGAAGATATTTCTCAACTCGGACTCGTTTTTTATGATTGCTTGCAACTTCTTCAGATTGTCGGCATTGGTGGATTGCGGAAGAAGCAGTTTGAGATAGCCTCCTTCTGCATATTTTTCCAGCATGTGTTCTTTGACTCTCCCGTAGTGCCAATCCTGACTTTCGTCGGGGTGGTGGGCTATGCCGTATTGGACCGCCCTTCTGATGGTGTAGATCGGCTCCAAGTTCTTGTCTGCTTCTGCCACGATTTTGCCGTAGAGCGATCGTGGCGGATTTTTTGCCGAGGCCCGGTGGTCTTCTACCGCCTCTCTCATGGTGGCAATCTCTTCGGGCGAGAACCAACGGGTGAGATAGGGGTCAGCCATGAGTATCTCTCCGGAATGAAGATGGTGAAACTCACGGTCGATTTTCAACCCTAAATCGTGGTAGGCGGCGATGGCAAGGCACATCATCGGGTTGGCTCCGTATCTCTTCGCCAAGTTCAGACTTTCGGACATGACTTCTTGGACGTGGCCTAAATTGTGGGCCTTGTCGAATTGTTCGTATTGCGGAACGATTTGGCTTTTTATATATTCCAAAAAAGATTCGTCCATCATTTCTCGTCAAAGAATGCTTCGCCGATAGCGAATTCGTTGCCTTTCCAGATGAGCGGGAGTTTGTTGCCCTTCATTCTCCTTCTCCATTTCGTAAAATCCTTTTCTCCCATGTACGTTTCGTTGTCTATGATGACAAGGAGGGTGTCTGAATTTTGTTGCGGTTCGTAATGGACGAAAATCATGTCGAAGCAATCTTCCACTTTGTCCGGATTGATATCATAAGCAAGCAGACTGTCTGCTATGAAGAAGTCTTTGAATTGGAGCAAGGGCACGAAATTGTTGCTCTTGACGGGGGTGATGTTGTTCCCTTTGAAGAAGGATAGGTCGCCATCGCAGGCTGGAGCGCAAACCCAGTTGCACAATGCAAAGAGCGGTTCTCCGTCGGGCAACGTGAATTTTTTTGCGGCCCAATTGCCTTGTGAAGAGGTTTGCATGCGGATGTACTCGTTCTCCTCGTCGCAGATGAGCAATTTGCTTTCTCCCATATAATTATTAAGGATGGTGCTGTCCTTTTGGTTGCGGAATTTGTTGAGCAGCACTTGCCTTTTGGTTTGGTCCAATTGAACCAAATATTTGTTAGGGAGGGTAGAGAAGAAAAACTCTATGCCTTGTGCGTTTATCTGAGAATT
This sequence comes from Paludibacteraceae bacterium, assembly GCA_024401455.1. Lineage (GTDB taxonomy): Bacteria > Bacteroidota > Bacteroidia > Bacteroidales > Paludibacteraceae > RGIG10190. The sequence continues at coordinate 12,772 of JAKSLA010000065.1, forward strand.
GAGGGCAATCAAAGCGAACAATATGAATAAAATCTTTCTGATCATTTTTTTATGTTTTTTAATGGGGAAATTTTATCGATGTTCCCTTATGCAAATATAAGGTTTTTGTGGGGAAAAAAACGGAAGATGAGAGCGAAGTGGCTCGATTCATCTTCCGTTTGTATGTTTTTAACTTTTAGAGTGTGCCTGCTATGATTTTTTCCCAAGCCAGTAGCAATATGCCCGTCAGTACGCCCAATAGTAGGAAACTCTTGACTTTCAGGTTTTTCTCGTGTAGCATCAATGCCCCGTAGCAGAACGGCACGATGGCCCCTGAACGACGGATGGTTGAGATGATGGAGATCATTGCCCCCTCTTCAGACAATGCCCAGAAATAGACGTAGTCGGCTATGATGAGGAATGCGGAGATGCCTAATATGGCCCAACGCCATTGGAAGGGTGTGGTGCTCTTTCTGGTTGGGTACCAGAGAAGTGCGGAGACAAGAAGCATGGCGATGGCTTGGTAGGTCGTGCTGAAAACTTGAACCGCCATTTTGTCGAAGTGCTTCATCAAATGCTTGTCGTACAAGCCGCTGATGGTGCCCAAGAGCGTGGCCAAGAGGATGAGCCAAATCCATTTGTTGCTCTTCCAAGAGATGCCCTCTTTGTGGCCGATGACGGAGAAGAGATAGAAGGAAGTGATGGTCAGTACGACGCCTATGCTTTGAATCAATGTCAGTCGCTCGGAGAAGATGATCAATGCGCCGACTACGGTCCATATAGGTTGCGTGGCACGGATGGGTGCATAGATGGTGATTGGGATGTGTTTCATACCGAAATAGGCTGAAATCCAAGAGCCTAATACGATGAGCGACTTGAACGCAATGAGCAAGTGCGTGCTCCAAGGAATAGCCGGGACAAAGACGCGAAGGTGTTGAGCCGTTTCGGGCGCCCATTCGGAGAGCGCCAATACGGGCAAGAAGAATAGAAAAGAGATGAATATGGAGGCCGAAAGGACGGGGATGACCGCATTCTCTTTCAGTGATATTTTCTTGAACACGTCATAGATGCCCAACAGTATTGCCGAGCATATCGCTAATACAATCCACATAATGCCAATGACTTATTACCAGATGAGTTCGCCCTTCCCTTGACGTATGATTACAGGCTCGTCGCCGGTGCAGTCCACGATGGTAGATGGGTCCAATGTTCCGATTCCGCCGTCAATCACGACGTCGGCAATGTGTCCCAGACGCTCCTCAATGAGTTCGGGGTCTGTGAAATACTCCAAGATTTCATCGTCGTCGTCTCTCACGGAAGTGGAGAGGATGGGGTTGCCTAACGCGCGGACCAATTCGCGGATGATATTGTTGTCAGGGATACGGATGCCGACCGTCTTCTTGTTGCGGAAGATTTTAGGCAAGTTGCTGTTCCCGTTGAGGATGAAGGTGAATGCGCCCGGCAAGTTCTTCTTCATCAATTTGAAGGTGGCGTTATCGACTTTGGCATATTCACTGATGTTGCTCAAGTCGTGGCAAATGAAGGACAAGTTCGCTTTGCGTGGATCTATTTTCTTGTGCTGACAAATCTTTTCTACGGCGCGGGCATTGAAGATGTCGCAGCCTAAACCATAAATGGTGTCTGTCGGATAGACGATAAGACCTCCGTCGCGGAGAAATTGAACGACTTTGTCTATTTGTCGTTCGTTAGGATTCTCGTTGTAAATTTTAATAAGCATAATGCGTCTGAAAAATTTTTGCAAAATTACAAAATATCAATCAATGGTAGTGAGTTATAGAGGGTTAAAATTTCATGGAGCAAATCAATTGTAGGGAAAATAATGGGCCAGTATGTGGAAATTGTCAACAGTGCGATTGGGGAAGGATCTCCCCATCTTTGGGGAATTGTGGTGAGCCTTCAAAAAACGGATGAAAAAATTGATTTATTGCAAAGCGTTGTTTGATAATATTTTATGTTTTATTTGTGCGAATAATTGAATGCGAAGAAGGTTGTTTTGGATTTTTATGGGGTTTTTGGCATGGGATTTGTTATAGTTATTGTGTCCTAAACCTGTATTTTTTTGTTTATTTCAATGTATTATCTTTAAAGGGTAGCGGCAGATGTGGAATCTGCTGCTTTTCTTTTTTTTATGGGCATTATTTTCCTTCGGAAACATTCTCTTCTGCCAATTCCTTTTGGAACTGCTCGAAGTCGAAAGGATAGCGGATGCGACAAGGAGATAGGTTTTCGTTCATCGCAACGAATACGAAAGAGGCTTCTATGGCTTTTTCGCGTTTCTCCTCATATCTCTCTTCCGCATAGATCTCCACTTTGATGAAAACTTTCACGGGTGTCGCCTTCTCTACATAGCCGACGCACTCCACCAAATGCTCGGGAAGAATGGGGCGGAGGAACTTCACGTTGTCTGTCGTCATGGTGAACATCCTTTGGCGGGTGAATCTTGTCGCAACCACAAAAGCGATTTCGTCCATCCATTTCATCGCCTCTCCTCCGAAAAGTGTGCCGTTCGCATTCATGTCTTTGGGAAAGACAATTCTCGATTGGCGAGCCATGCTTTGTTCTATAATTTTATGCATATTTTTCTAAAATTTTCTCTTTTGGTGCAAAGTTACTGCGAATCGTTAGAAAAAATGACAAATTATATGTCAGTTTTTTTCAGAATGAAATTGCCTATCCAAAATATTCATTAAATTTGTGACGAATTAAAAAGTAGAATATTTATTTAAAATATAAACTAAATGGCAAACTTGGATTTAACAAAGTATGGCATCACTGGTTCAACAGTGATTGCACACAATCCTTCGTATGAGGAGCTTTTCAAGGCAGAAATCAACCCTGCTCTTCAAGGTTACGAAAAAGGTCAAGAGACTGAACTTGGCGCAGTGAACGTAATGACTGGTGTATTTACTGGTCGTTCTCCTAAGGATAAGTACATTGTTATGGATGCAAAGTCAAAGGACACTGTATGGTGGACTTCTGACGCATACAAGAACG
>JAKSLA010000066.1 GCA_024401455.1 Paludibacteraceae bacterium
TGTGGGCCCAACAGGACTTGAACCTGTGACCCCCTGATTATGAGTCAGGTGCTACTAACCAGCTGAGCTATAGGCCCGATTGCAATTCCCGATAAAATTGGGTATCTTTGCAATTCGAATGCAAAAGTACTACTTTTTTCTTAAAAACAAAATTTCGGTAAAACAATTTTTGAGATATGGGAGACAAGGATTTGGTTGGTGTTGAAAACATCTTTTGTGATTTGGGTGTCGTTCTGATAGATTTAGATATGGAGAGGTGTATGAAGTCGTTTCAGGACCTTGGCGTGATGGATATTGCGGCACAAGTGGGGCAGAGTTTCAAGGCGGGACTTTTCTTCGCTCTGGAGGAGGGGACAATAACTCCTGCGGAATTCAGGAATGCAATAAGGTCTAAAACCGACCGGATCATTACTGACGAGCAAATCGATGATGCTTGGAACTCCTTCTTGGTAACGATTGATCCGAGAAAATTGATGTTGTTGAAAAAACTACGACAACGCTATAAGGTCTTTATGTTGAGCAATACCAACAAGATTCATTTCGACTATATGGAGGTGCATAGTTTTGAGAAGGGGAAAGGATTTGGATTGACGGACTGTTTTGATAAATGCTATTTGTCGTATGAACTGCATCTCTCCAAGCCTAATCGTGAAATATTCGATGCTGTCTTGAATGATGCGGGGGCAACGCCGGAAAATTCCCTTTTCATCGATGATAATGCTCGTAATATTGCCACTGCGGCAAGAATGGGGTTCAAGGTCTGCCATTATCGCTCAACAGCCGATCTCATCAACCTTTTCCCTTCAGAGTGGATTGAGTAGTATATGTTGAGTGCCCCATCATTTAGAGGGATCCTCTGGAGCAATCAAGCCCTTCTCGCACAAAAGCTTTAATTTCTTATGGGCCTCCTCGTTGCCTTGTTCGGCTGATTTCTTGTACCAATAGTGCGCCTTCTCATAACTTTGTTTTACGCCTATGCCGTTGTAGTAGCAGTTGCCGAGATTTAGTTGAGCAACGTCATGCCCTTGCTCTACCGCCTTGGTGTACCACTTGATAGCCTTGTTGTAATCTTGTTTTACACCCTTGCCTTTTTCATAGGCGAATCCTAAATTGTTCTGTGCTCTTGCAAAACCTTGCTTTGCGGATTTTAAGTACCATTTAAAAGCCTCTTTATAGTCTTGAGTCACCCCTTTGCCGAAATAATAACAATATCCTAAACCATTTTGGGCACACTCGTTTCCTTGATTAGCGGCTTTCGTGAACCATTCAACAGCTTTTTTATAATCTTGAGGAACTCCTTCCCCCTCGTAATAGCAATACCCTAAATTGTTTTGAGCAGAGGCGTCACCTTGCTCTGCCGCCTTGGTGTACCATTCGACGGCTTTCTCTTTATCTTCAGCAATTCCCAACCCATTATCGAAGCACCATCCTAAATAGGATTGGGCATCAACATCTCCCTGTTCTGCTGCCTTGGCGAACCATTCGACGGCTTTCTCATAACTTTGAGTCACCCCAACTCCCTCATAATAGCAAAGAGCCAAATTGTATTGGGCCATTGCATTTCCTGATTCTGCTGATTTCTGCCAACGTTCGATTTTTTTATTACCACGCTCTTGAGCAATGTTTTGGGGTGGCGATGCAATGGTGTCTGCACTATTTTTAGCCTGTGTCGTTGAGATGAGGGTCCCCATCAATGACAAAATGAAATATATGGAAATTATCTTCTTCATGATCTTTTTTTTAAATCCGGATATCAGTATAAAAGTACGAATTATTTCACCTCGACAATTATCTTTTCGGCTACATACCAGACGAATCCTTTTGCCTGGAATCCCATTTCTTGAAGAATGCTGATATATTTTCTTACTTGATCGAGATTCTTTTCATGTGGCGTCATTGTGTCTTCCTCATGGATCTTATGATCGATCTTTTTTCCGATTTTGTAGTCGATGACCGTCATTTCGTTGCCTTGCTTGATGACGCGGTCTGGGCGGCAGAATTTTATTTCGTCACCCTCTTTGTACACGATTTCGCATTCGTTGAAGAGTTCCAGTCCCGGTGCAAACCACTCTTTGGCTTGCCCTTGTTCGAGTTCTTTTTTTATAATAGCGGTGTATTTATTCTTTTCCTCGTTAGAGATCACGCCTTCGAAGACAAGTTGGTCTGCCGCCGATTCAATGTCCTTTTCTGTTTTAATCATGGAGAACAATTTGTGTAGCACTTTGCCTTTGCTAATGAACTGACTCTCTTTTGATTCTTTGTCGTCGATAAAGTCCTTTGACTGGTTGGATTGACGGAAGTTTGCCTTTTGTTGGTGGCTTTGGTAGGCAAAAGAGATGGCTTCTGGCTTCCTCTTTAAGATGTTGTCACTCACTTTGTTTTCCTTTTCGGGGTTGCATATGGATCCCAATTCGAAGCGCTCTGTCTCTTGGTCCCAATGGCTGTCTCCGTTGATGGATTGGCGAATTAGGTCGGAGATGGTCGAAAGGGAAGATTCCCCTTCCTTTTTTTCATCTTTTTTCTTCCCCTTCTTTTTTCCGAGGATAATGAGATTCTTTTGGGCTCTGGTGAGGGCTACGTAGAGGATGTTTAGATTGTCCACGTAAAGTTGTTCCGTCTCTTCGTAATATTGAGCACTGAAATAAGAGTCTTTCATCTCTTTCTTATAAGAGACAGGAATCAGCGGAAGTTCATTATAGGGCTTTTGGTCTGTGTTGCACCAAAGGAGAGGTTCGTGGCCATTTTCGTGGGTGAGCGACCAGTCGCAGAATGGAATGATGACCGTATGGAACTCCAATCCCTTTGATTTGTGGATGGACATGATTTTAATACCCTTGATTTCACTGCTGAAAGGGAGGGTGGTGTTTTTCATCTTTTCTTCCCAATGACGGAGGAATTGGTTGATGTCAGATGACTTCTTTACTAAAAAGTCGTTCAATCCGTCGAGGAAGGAGTACATATAACTCTCCTGATGAGGTATTTTGTGAAGTTCCAACGTCTTGTAAATTTCTTCCACCATCTCGTAGAGCGGAAGTAGTGCGGCCTTTTTCAACCGTTTTTCCAAATCGGTTTCTTGCGAAGAAGAGAATCCGTTGGCTATGACATCATCCTTCTCGCCTTTGATTTCGGTCCGGTAGGAGAACTCCAACTGTGCCTTGTAGATGGTGTTGTTGGGGTCTGAAATGTACTGTAGCGCTTGGATGATAATCTGTACGGCAAGCGACGATCCCAGTTGGTAGGCTTCGTCGGAGATGACATCGTAGGTGTATGGACTCTCCGGATGGCTCAAGTGATAGTCGGAGAGGAATTGGGCGATAAGTGGTATGTTCTTGTTCTTTCTGACAAGAATGGTGATCTCCTCTGCGGAAATTCCCTGCTTTTGCAGTGTTTCAATGTGCGCCACTAATTGAGTCAGCGTACTCTCCACATACTCTTCATCCTCCAAGAATTCAACGCAGACATAGCCCTGTTCGTTTTCCTTTTTATGGGCCTGTTGGACATCGCTGTAAGCTTTCTGCATATTGACATTATTCCCCTCCATTGTCTCGGAAATGGTGGACAATGCCGACTCGAATAGTTGGTTGTTGAAGTGGATGATGTTTGCTTCACTTCGCCAGTTGTCTTTCATTGGTATGACATCTACACTTGTCGAAGAGAGTTCCTTGTCTATGTTGGTGATGGTTCGCCAGTCGCTATTACGCCATCGGTAGATGGATTGCTTAGGGTCGCCCACGATAAGGCTGAGGGCATTTTGAGAAAGGCCCTCTAATAAAAGCGGTTTGAAGTTCTCCCATTGCGTTAGGCTTGTGTCTTGAAATTCGTCAATCATGATGTGTTTGATATAGGCACCCACTTTCTCGTAGATAAAAGGAGCGTCGCTCTCTTTGATCATTTCATTGAGGAGCGTAGTGGTGTCGGCAAGCATGAATTGGTTGTTTGCCTTGTTCGTCTCGCTTATGATTTTCGCAATGTCGTTGAGGAGGCCCAGTTTGTTGAGGTCCTTGCTGATGAGGTTGATGGTGTTGACCTCAACGACGTTTTTGCTTTGAATTTCGATCGTTTCGTTGAGTATCTTCATCAAATCGCTTTCCGCCAATGCGATGATTTCATTTCTTCTGCTGCCTTTGGCTGTAGCCCATTTGCTGGCATCTGTTTGGCATTCAGTCGCGCGTTTACCTATATCGGGGAAACTTCGTTTGTCTATTATCGTGTTGAAGTAGTTGGCGACCCCGCTCTTGCCGTAACTATAGTCGGCTGTTGTGAGGTTGTTCTTTTCGGATAGGGTACGGAAGCGTTGAGCAGAAGCGACCAATTCGTCCATAAGCGTCTCTTTGAGTTTGGTGAGGCTTTTCTTATAGTCAACTAAATCCTTCTTACTTTTAATCAGATTGCTGTTAGGGTTGTTTTGTGCAATTTGGCGTTCCATCTTTTGGTAATCTTCCCTAAAGATGTTCTGCCCGAACGATTCCAATTCTGAATTGAGTCTCCACGACTTGTTGGCGTTCAATTTGTCGTCAATATAGTCACTGATCCACTGCATCAGGTATTTGTCTTCCTTCACCTTGTTGAACAACTCTTTTACGGCCTCTTGTAAAACACTGTTGTTGTCCAACTCGACATTCATATAGGCACCAAGTCCTAACTCTTTTGCCAAATTCTTCAAAATGGATTGGAAAAAGCTGTCGATGGTTTCAATGCGGAATCGGCTATAGTTGTGCAATATGCTGGAGAGGGCTTCTTTCGCCTTCTTTCGTATCTCGTCGTAACTCCATTTCTTTTCCCCTTGGCTCAACTCTTTCTGGATTATTTTCAAATATCCATCAGAGTCGCTCAATCCATAGGAAATGCCGTATAGTTCGGACATGATGCGGGATTTCATCTCGCTTGTCGCCTTGTTGGTGAAGGTCACAGCCAAGATGTTGGCATAGGCTTCTGGTGAAAGGATGAGGAGCTTTATGTATTCCACTACCAAACGGAATGTTTTTCCGGAGCCGGCAGAGGCTTTGTACACTTTTAGTAGTGCGGGTGCGTTATGGGTGTTTGATGTTGTCATAAGCTAATGTGTTTAGGGGATTTTTATAAATTCCCCGATTTCTATTTTAAATATAGAGATTTCTTGAAAATCTTTTGTGTGCTTTTTGAGCCTTTTATAATTTGACAACAAAGATATAGTTCGATTGTGCCAAAGTAAGTCATATGTGGCAGAAAAAATTGTAGAGACGTCCCCATGGGTTGTCTTGTCTCTTTTGATGTCCTCATGGACGTCTCTTTTGAATTAAAAATCCATTTGGAGCATCTCAATGGAGTAGGTTGTGAGGTGCATCCAGACAATGTATCGGAATGCTTTGCCTATGCAGACGGAAAGCCAAGCCTTCCATTGCCCTACTTTCATGTAACCAAGTGTTACGACAATCAGATTTCCTAAGATGGGAACCCACGAGAACAGACCTGCCCATACTCCGTATTTGTCAATCCATATTTTGGCTCTAACGATTTTCTCGTGGTCGATTTTGTAGTATTTCTCAAGCCATTCGGTTTTCCCCATGTAGCCGACCCAATAGCAAGTCATTCCGCCGAGCGTGTTGCCTACGATGGCAGTCGTGACTAATTCATACTTGTTGAGTCCCAAGGCTATCAGTGCGGAGAGTACTACCTCGGACGATACAGGAACGAGCGTCCCGGCCAAGAAGGCGGAAAGGAACATTCCCCAAAGTCCATAATCTATAAAAAAGCTCATTGTCGCTTATAAGAAATGCGGTAATACATAGGTTAGTAGGGAAACACCAAAGAAGGCGAAAAATAGTATGTAGGAGAGTTTGCTGCTATTGACGGAGAAGAATCTGCCGAGAAGCAATCCCCACAGCAATGTCAAAGGGTGAAGCAAATTTTTAGCATCAGGAACCGCAATAATCATAAGTGCGAGCATCCACAAGAAGAGGTTGATGATGTGCGTGTTCTGTTTCCTTGATTTGATATTGTCATGTGTGTTATCGACGAGGAAGTTCCCGATAGCCCAAGCGGTGGTGCCTCCTAAAAAGGCAAGATAACACATCTCTATGTCGTCTAAATCGTATTTGAAAACGAAGAACTTAAATCCTTCTATGAAATAGTTCGTCAGTGTCTCAATGTCGTTCGTGACAACAAAGTAGAGGGTGGCATAGAGTAGTGGTACGATAAATCCGAACAGAGCGCCTAAAAATGTTCGTGCGTTAAGTACGGATGTGCTGTAGTAAAATATGAGGGTAGGGATACATAGTAGTACGCACCAAGGAGAGAGCAAGGTCATTGTGGCGATAAGCATTCCTCCGTTGAAGGCGCATATAGGATTGAAGGTCTCCGCTAAATAGAAGTTGGCGTAAAGTAATCCCATCAGCAGTACCATTAGAACCGTGCCTAACGTAAAGGTATGGCTGAAGAGAATAGAGCCAATGACGCAGAAAAATACGGCGGGAAGAATTGTGCGGACTTTGATGTAGGCAAAGTTCCCGTTGAATCGGATGGCCAAGCCGCCCACGCCGATGAGCATTAGTAAGGCGATTACGCCCAATGCGAAATTCCAAGACTGTAGCCATCCGAACAGTATCGTATAGAGTGGCGAGTCTATAGTAAGGGGAGACGATTCCGCTTGGAACAGTCTCCCCATATAGGTGACTTGCGGAAAGAATACATCATACCATAAAGCGAAAACCGCAATAAGACTGAATGTTATATTCTTCTCATTGGGATCGAGTGATTCTGTAAACCTATTTCCGCGCATGAAGTCTTTCTATTAAAGGATGCTTATTATTTCAAGTCTCGACCGATATCGGAACGGAAGTACTTCTTGTCGAAATTGATCTTCTTAGCCCCCTCGAATGATTGTTGAAGAGCCGCCTCCTTGTCTTTTCCGTAGGAACTGACAGCGATGACACGACCACCATTGGTAAGCAATTGCCCGTTCTCCATCTTAGTTCCAGCGTGGAATACGATGCTGTCCTTTACCTCCTCAATGCCGGTGATGACCTTGTTCTTCTCGTACTCCTCAGGGTAACCGCCTGATACGAGCATAACGGTAACGGCTGCACGTTCGTCTTCGACAAGCGTCTTTGTGTTAAGGTTGCCGGCGGCAACGCCTTCGAACAACTCTACCAAATCGGACTTGATGCGGAGCATGACGGCTTCTGTCTCTGGGTCGCCCATACGAACATTGTATTCGATGACCATAGGCTCGTTCTTTACGTTGATGAGTCCGAGGAAGATGAAGCCCTTATAGCAGATGTTCTCCTTCTTCAATCCTTGAACGGTAGGAATGACGATGCGCTCTTCGACCTTCTTCATGAATACTTCGTCAGCGAAAGGAACGGGGGAAACTGAACCCATACCGCCTGTGTTGAGACCGGTGTCACCTTCGCCGATGCGCTTGTAATCCTTGGCTACTGGCAATATCTTATAGTTCTCGCCGTCAGACAAGACGAATACGGAGCATTCGATACCGGCCAAAAACTCTTCGATAACAACCGTTGCGCTGGCAGAACCGAATTTTCCGTCGAGCATATTCTTGAGCTCTTGTTTGGCCTCTTTTAGATCAGGAATGATAAGCACGCCCTTGCCGGCAGCCAATCCATCGGCTTTCAAAACGTATGGAGCCTCCAATGTTTCGAGGAATTTGCAACCCTCTTCCAATGTCTCGGCAGAGAAACTCTTGTAACGTGCCGTTGGAATGTTGTGGCGCATCATAAATGCCTTGGCAAAGTCCTTGCTTCCCTCCAATTGGGCTCCCTCTTTTGACGGACCGATAACTGGAATGTTCTTCAATTCGGCTTTGCCTTGAAAGTAGTCGTAGATACCCTTTACCAATGGGTCTTCTGGTCCGACAACGACCATTGAGATGTTCTTCTCGATGGCGAATTTGCCGAGAGCCTCGAAGTCGTCTGCCTTGATGGCTACATTCTCACCAACATTTGATGTACCGCCGTTACCTGGAGCGATATACAATTTTGAAACTTTGGGGCTTTGGGCAATCTTCCAAGCAAGCGCATGTTCGCGACCGCCTGAGCCTAATAACAAGATGTTCATTGTATTCTTTTTTTAGTTTTAATCGATTGTTTTTTCGCCTTAAATGGTTTCCACGAGTAGGGCACGTTTCATGATGGTGGCACTCTTTGTACGAATGCATTGTGCAATGATTTCGGGGCTGAGCACCTCGAATTTGTAACCCTCTTGCAATAACCATTCAATGGCTTTCGGCATGGCATACTTCATGTTTTTCTCTGCCTTTAGCGAGTCGTGGAACACGATGATGGAGCCGTTTCTTGCTTTCCTCTTCACTACATTGAGGACGAATTCTCCACTTAGGTCTTTGTTGTAGTCACGCGTGACCACATCCCACATGACAACTTGATACTTCTTCTTCAACTTCCTGAGTTGGCGGATGTATAGTTGGCCGTGCGGTGGCCTATATAGCACACTGTGGATGAGGGCGTCTGCCTTCTCCACATTCTCCATATAGTCTTTTGTGGAGTATTTGAATCCTTGGATATGGTTGAAAGAGTGGTTGCCCACTTTATGCCCTGCGTCTATTACTTGTTTGAAGACGTCGGGATGCTTTCTGACATTGTCGCCCACGCAGAAGAAGGTGGCCTTCACTCCGTATTGCTTTAATATGTCAAGTACCCAAGGGGTTACCTCGGGAATCGGACCGTCATCGAATGTGAGATAGACGGTCTTCTCCTTTTGAGGTATTCTCCAAGCGGCATTCGGGAAGCAAATCCTGAATGCCGTTGGGGGTTGTTCTATAAACATTACTTTCTTAATTTACTGTAAAGTTGGCTGTAAGCCATGAATTTCTGATAGTCTTCCTCGAACTTGTCCTTGTCAACCTTTCCTTCGCTGATGCGGAGCACTTCTGAGAAAATGCTCAAATGCTCTTCGAATTCATCAAGATTTGCATGTTGGAAGTGTGCTTCCATACCTGAAATCCAGTCGAGGTATTGGAGCGAGGTCTCTTTGATTTCAGAAAGGATAGCCTCTGCCTTCTCCTTCTCACCTACTTGATAGTATTGTTTTGCCAATACTACGCATACGAATGAGTGAGGAATAGTGGAACTTGGCATTACCTTCATACAGTAGTCCAATGCAGTTCTTGCACTGTCCTTCTTTCCTTCGTGAATCAAAGCGTCAACCAAACGGGTGAACATATGTCTGAAAGTTGAAGTCATACGGAGGTTGTTCTCGTCCATGTAAACATTCGGATTTTCGATGCCTCCCCACTTGAACTTGTTGATCATGTTGTCATACATCACGTCGGTGTTGACTCTATTAGGCTCGTTGATAGGTACAACTCGGTAAGCCATACCCTCCAATTGGAAGTTCTTCTTCAAATTCAAATAGCTGTCTTCGCCTACGGTAACCGCATAGTAGATTGGACGTTCCCAATTGTTGTTGGCCAACAAGTTGAGGATGGCGATCTCGTGCTTGCCGAGGTAACGCTTGCCTCCCAAGTTGATGTCTATCTGGTTGACAATCTTGTGAGCATCCTTAGGCAATACAGTACCCGAGTTGACGGCTGCAGCAGAGTCAACTGGCAAGTACAATTTGTTGGTTGGAAGGAGGTCGTATTCGGTTCCGAATCTCTCTTTCAACTTTTGGAAACGAGGGTCTTTGCTCGTCAATATGTCCATTGCGTCGGAAATCTTGATGGAGTCCTTCATCATGTTGGTGATGTAGGCAACATCCAGTTTTCCGTTAGAGTATTGGTCTGGAGTCAATGAGATTGGCAGAGCCTTTGATTCGTATGCGTCGCGCTTCATCTGGTCGATATACCAGCCCATTTGCAAGTAACTCAAATTGGCTACGCGGACATCCGTGCGGACACCCTCGACCTCTTGGTTGTACCATAGAGGGAATGTGTCGTTATCACCATTGGTGAAGATGACGGCATTAGGCGCAAGTGAAAGCAAATAGTTCTGTCCGAAGTCTCTTGCTGTATAACGGTCTGAGCGATCGTGGTCATCCCAGTTCTCAGCGGCCAAAATCGCAGGCACACCAAGACATAGAACCGTTGAAACGGTGGCAGCCACACGCTTGTCGATGAATCTCTCCAACAAGTGGTAGAAGAACAAAACACCGTATCCAATCCATATACAGAACGCGTAGAACGAACCGGCATACGCATAGTCACGCTCTCTTGGTTGGTAAGGAGTTTGGTTCAAATACAAGATGATGGCAAGACCTGTCATAAGGAAGAGCATCATTGTAATCCAGAAGTTTTGGTCTTCCATGGCTTGTCTTCTCTTGTCTCTTATGCCGAGTAGGTTAAGAACCCATGAACATTGAATGAGAAGACCCAAAATACCAAGGATGAAAGGCAATCCGTAATATACGTTCCTTCCTTTGTTGTTTTTCAATTCATCTGGCATGTTGGATTGGTCGCCCAATCTCATGCTGTCGAGTGACTCGATACCTGTAATCCAGTTACCGTGAATGTGGCCTCCGTGACCTTGGATGTCATTTTGACGTCCTACGAAGTTCCACATGAAGTATCTGATATACATAAAGTTGACTTGGTAACGGAAGAAGTAGGTCAAGTTCTCGCCAAACGTAGGGACGGTTGTCGTCTCCGTCTTGCCCATGTTTTGGTAAGAGATCTTACGACCTTTGATGTTACCCCAAGCCTTGTATGCGTCGATATGGCTTTGTTGCTTGCTATACATACGAGGGAAGAGCATGCAAGTCTCGTTTACATACTTGTATTTTTCCTTGTTTCCGCAGAATTCGTATTCGTCCTTTTCTGTAGGCGAAACTTTTACCTTCTTGGCCCAGAGGGATTCTCCCTTGTCGCTGGCAACTTTCCAACCATCGCCTGATTTTTCACGCAAGTACTCTGATGCGTAGGATTCTCCGTAAAGAAGCGGCGTGTCACCGTATTGGTCACGGTTGAGGTAGCTCTTGAGGGAGAATACGTCGTCTGGTGAGTTTTGGTCCATTGGCGTGTTGGCTGCCGAACGGATGATGATGGTCGCGTAAGTGGAGTAGCCCAAAAGGATTACGGCCGAACATAGCATAATGAGGTTGATGAGCGCCTTGTTGATCTTCTGATTGAAAAAGAACAAGTAGATAGCCAATACTATGGTTAGCGCACAGCCTAATAGAATGTGGCTTCCGAAGAAAGGAATACCCAAAAGGACGATGGAAATGACGAAGATAATCTTGTACTTCATGTCATTGCTGTCCTCCTCTTTCTCATTGTTCGTCAAGTAGATACCCCATGCTAAGCAGCCTACCGTAAGGATGACGTAGATAATCGTACCGATGTTGAAGCCGAAGCCCAACACGTTGACGAAGAATAGCTCAAACCAACCAGCAACCAATACAAATCCTGGAATCAATCCGAAAAGGACACATGCCAAGAGAATGCAAGAAATCGCCAAGGCAATGATTGTGCCTTTTGTGGATGGCTTGTACTTCTTATAGTAGTATATCAATCCCAATACAGGAATTGTCAACAAGTTCAACAAGTGGACACCGATGGAAAGACCCATCAAGTAAGCGATGACCACCAACCATCTGTTAGCGTAAGGCTTGTCTGCGGCATCCTCCCATTTCAGCATAGCCCAAACAACGACTGCCGTGAATAGGGAAGAGTAGGCGTAAACCTCGCCTTCTACTGCAGAGAACCAGAATGTATCTGTGAACGTGTAAGCTAATGCACCTACTGCGCCAGCACCGATGATGGCTATGATGTTGCCCAATGAAAAATCCTCTTCTTTACTAATCATCGCCTTGCGGGCAAGGTGTGTGATGGTCCAGAAAAGGAACAAGATACACGCTGCACTACAAAGGGCAGAGAATGAGTTGACCATCATGGCTACGTGAGCTTGGTCTGAAGCGAAAAGGGTAAAGAAACGTGCTGTAAGCATGAAGAATGGTGCGCCCGGCGGGTGACCTACTTCGAGTTTGTTTGCTGTGGAGATGAACTCGCCACAGTCCCAGAAACTTGCGGTCGGTTCGATAGTCAATAGATAAACTACCGCTGCAATCGCAAATACAATCCATCCTGAGATGTTGTTGATTAACTTAAACGATTTCATTAGTTTATTTAGTTATTAATAATTTATATTCGCACACAAGGAGAATGTATTTTCCCCAATTTTGCAAAGTTAATTATTTTTTGAAGACAAAAGAGTTAAATGAGTTCTTTATAATGGCATTTTGTGCTTTTTGTCTCGAAATAAACCGATTACCGTGGTTGGCAAAATAGCACATACCCGTTCATTCCTGAAAAATCTTTGCTTGGCGTCCTGTCTATGGAGATGCTGCAAGTGACATTGCCTTTTAACCCTGTTTCTTCAAGAGAGAGTTTTTGCCATCTTCCCTTCTGGGCGAGGTCGTAATAGGATTCGAATAGATGCGTGTTGCGCTCGTCCAATTTTATCCGGACAAGCGACCCGTCGAAGGCTTCGTCCACATAGACATAGAGTTCGAATCGGGCGGTGTCGGCCTCTTTCATCTTGAATTCGTCGAAGTAATAGTTCATGAATGCTACTTCTCCCCAATTCTCTGTAGGCGTTGTGGAATCTATGCGAAGGGCATGTTGTCCTTTTATTTCGTGGGGTACTTCGCCGGGTAATGCCTCGACGACGGCGAAGTGTTTTTGGAATGGTACGAAATATTTGCTTTTGTTGCTTCGGATAAAGCCTAAGCAGATGATTGCCATCATTGCCATGAGGACAAAACGTGGTTGGCTACCCGATATATTCTCGTCCTTCTCCTCCTTGCTGCCATTGGTGAGGAGAACCAGTAGGAAGGCAATGTTGTAGGCTCCGATGGAGCGGCTAATCATCGTTTCGAATAGAAAATTGATGCTTAATATGGCAAACAACAGAAACTGGTACTTACGGCCTTCGCCTTTTTTGAAAAGAGTGGAGGATAATAGGACAACGAACAGTAGCAGCCCGATAATACCGTATTCAAGTAGAACCTCGATGTATTGGTTGTGGGCTCCCAACCCGCAAAATTCGCCGTACTTGAAATGCGTGGCGGCATAGCACTCTTGTAGAAGTGGCTGAAGTTGGTCTCCTCCCAATCCTAAGAACGGAATGCCATTGGAGGCAATCTCATAAGCGCAACTCCATATCTGAAATCGCGGGTCGAGGCTGATTAGAGCCACGTCGCCCTTGGTTAGTGAGTAGAACGTGTTGGCGATGCGTGTGTTGAGCCCCAGTACCCCGATGAATGCAACGATGCAGACGATCGTTAGAAGGAACATCTGTTGTGGCTTTAGCCTCTTCCTTAGTTGCACAAATGTCAGTATGCCTACTAAACAGGCATAGGAGATAAGAGAAGTGCGTGCCTCGGATATGAATATGAAAACTCCGGTAAGGAGCGATGTCGTTAATAAAGTGCCTAAACGCTTGGTTGTCGGTCTTCTATCGTACCATTGGACGACAAAAATTAGGGCTATGAGCAGGTTGAAATTGATGTAGGTGCGGTGAGAAGTCGCCACAAAAACGGCAGCCAAACATTGCCGAATGTGGAAGAGGTTTAGTTCTACATTGTCAAAGTCAAATGCTATCTCCCAGAAAAAAGTCAGCAAGACGACGGCAACGGTTGCATAACTGCCCCATGCGTGGAATTTAAGTGCGTTGTAGGCATCGAAGTGCCTGTGCTTAAACAAAAAAGCGAGGGAAAGGAGTAGTAGGGGCAATCGTATCTGGAATTCCATTCGGTTGATTGAAGAGAGCGGGGTGCCGTTGATGAGGTCGGCAATCAATGTGAAAAGGAAAAAGGATAGCATTAGTGCGGCTGTCAGATTGATTTCCCTCTTCTCTTGCAATTTGAATTTTGAATAGTGAAGGGCTAAACAGCAGAGCGTCAGTAAAATAACTGGCACTGGAGCCATCCATCCGATGAAGGAGACGGCAAAAGCGGTTATGTATAAAATAACGGAAGCGTAGCCTTCTATTTTTCCATTGAATAAATATCTGTCCATTATGATCGGTTGTCTGAACTTCCTACAAAGATAGGATTCTTTTGTGTCTTTGGCAAAGAAGGGGGCGATTAGCACTGCTAAAAGATTCTTAGAACTGTTTTTAAAATTCTCCAATAAAAAAAATTAAGCAGTTTCTTATTTTCTTACATTTGTCCAAATTTTAGGTAATGCAAAAAACAACGATAGTAAAGAATGCGGCATCGTTAACTCTGATGCAGGTGGCCAATGCCTTGGTCCCTCTCTTTGTTATCCCTTTTGTGGTAAGGGCGCTTGGGGTGGAAGCGTTTGGCAAGGTCTCGTATGCGCAGACGATAGTTGCCTATTTCTCGTTGTTGGTGAATTATGGCTTTGAATATTCTGCCACACAGGAGATTGCGCTTAATAGGGAACAAAGTTGCCGGTTGCGTGTCATCTTTTGGTCGGTGTTGAAGTCGAAGTTGTTTTTGCTCCTCGTGGCTTTTCTTGCCTATGTTGGCTTGATATTCCTTTCTCCTCGATTTGAAGGGGATACGATGCTCTATCTTTTCGCCTTTTTGATAAATGTGGGGATGGCCATTACTCCTACGTGGTTTTTCCAGGGAATGGAGAGTATGTGGTGGGTGGCTCTTATTAATGTGGTAATGAAGGTTTTGGCAGCCCTTTTCATCCTTTTGTTGGTGGTCGGTTCGTCAGATTACAACTTGTATGTTTTGTTGATGTCGCTCTCTTATTGTGGCGCAGGTCTGGCTCTTTTCTTCTTGGCCTATTTCAAGTATGAATTGAAGTATGAGTCTCAATTTGATTTTTCTCCCGTTAGGAAGGGATTTCCCATATTTTTGAATACGGCGCTTTCTAATATATATGCATTGGGTGGTATTACGATAATCGGCATCTATCTCTCCAATGCGGAGATCGGCATTTATGCGGGGGCGCACAAGATTGTGTCGGCTATGAGTATGATGCTTTCAATGCCGTTGAGTATGGCGTTGTTCCCGGCTTTGAGTAGGGAGTTCTCTCAGTCCGTTCAGTTGGGATGGAAGTCGCTCAAAAAGTGTATAGGGATGGTGTTTGTGGTGGGGTCAGTCTTCACGGTTGTTCTCTACGGAATGTCACCTATTATTGTGAAAATCTTTTTGGGCGATGCTTTTTCAGATGTCGTCCCGTTGTTGCAGATGCTTTCTCCTATTCCTATGCTGGTGGTGATGGCCACGATGTTTACAGTTCAGGGGTTGTATGGCATGCAGGCTCAAAATGCGGCGCCATTGGTGGGTGGTGTTGTTGCCCTCTTTTCGTTGGTCGCATATTGGTTGGCGATTCCTATGTATGGGGTCTATGCCGCGGCTGTCGTTTATATTATTTCTGAATTGTTGGAAATCATGATTGTCTATCTAATCTTGTTTCGGCGGATTCATCCGTAGAGACGTCGCATTGCGGCGTCTATTGCGGCACATCTGCCAAAAGTTTCCGTAATGAGTATGATGGTCACACAATTAGTGACGCACTGGCACAGGTTA
>JAKSLA010000067.1 GCA_024401455.1 Paludibacteraceae bacterium
ATTCTAAACCATTCTAAATCTCATTGATTCTGTCTGGTGTCAGTTTTTCGTAGTCCCCATAGTCATTAGTTAAGGCAAGTCGAGTTTTGCATTGGATGCTTACTTTCCTTAAAAAAGTGGCTTAACAATACTTGGCTATCACGGCAATACTAAAAATCCCGATTGCAATTATGCAGTCGGGATTTTAATTGGAATGGTAATTGTTTACCTTTTATCTTTAGGTGATTCCTTAATTATCTCAGAACGGATATTTACCCTCCTTCGCACCTTTCATAATACCCTCCAAAGGGACGCTGTTCGAAACGGAGCAGTCAGCATTACCATCTACACCTCGATTAAAGATGTTGCCCGGCGTTTCCCACAAGAAAGGCACCAATCCATTCTTCTTTGCTTCCCGGTTCACATATTCATAATAGTAGGCACGAGACTCCTCAAACGTCTGTTGGTAACCCGAAGCTTTCAAATCTCTATTCATCACGGCATACTCGCCCAAGATGACTGGCATACCCAACTTATCGACATACTTCGACTTCATCTTGGCAAACTCGCCATTCACATACGCCTCATTACACCAACCGTTGGCACCCACTGAACGATTCACACCATTGATAACGATATTATCATACTTCGAGCCCCAGAAATAATGGCAATTGCCCCAGTCGGCATCCTCCTCCATCAACGCATAGGTATATGGATAGAAATGGACCTCCATCATCATACGGTTAGGTACTACGTCCGTAGGAACGACATCGTATTCAATCGCCTTGTCAATCGCTGTACTCGGAGCCTGGACTATCAAGTTACGAAGGGCATTGTTGCCTCCCGTGGCACGCACCGTATTGACGAATGTTTGGTGATAACTTTTTAAGACGCTTGCTTCTTCTGCATTGTTAGCGTCCGGTTCATTGGCACTGGCAAATATCAAATGCTCATCGTAGTCTCTAAATGTAGTGGCAATCTGTTTCCAAAGGGCCGCTTGCTCCTTATTGACATCCGCCTGCTTCGCCTTGGTGCAGTTCTTCTCCAGCCACCCATTGTCCCAGTGAATATTGAGGATGACATAGAGGTCATCGTTCATCGCATAATCAACCACCTGTTTAATACGAGCCATCCAAGTTGGATCTATCTCGAAAGTCTGCGTGTTCGACTCGTGCGAATGCCACGACACTGGAATTCTAACGGCATTGAAGCCTGCCGCCTTATAGGCATCCAACAACTCTTGAGTCACAGGCGAGGCACCCCAGCATGTCTCCAAATTGCCGCACCAATCGCCCACCGCCTCCAAGGTATTACCGATATTGATACCTGCTACAATCTTAGATGCCAACGTCTTGGCGTCGCTCGGCATAGCATTCTCATCTTGCTCTATATCAGTGTTGACTTTACGAAAAGTTACGCTATCCACGTTAGCCACTTCATACACTTCGGCTTGACCATTTTGCCAAACATACATTTTGTTTTGCCCCATCGTAGGAGAGAGCAACGCTGACATCAGCGAGAGTGATAAAAGTTCCTTCTTCATTCTTCTGGTTGTGTTTTATAGTTTCAAGTGGTTAAATATACATATTTTTACAATCACAAGAAATTTTCAACGGACATTTTATTCCGTTTCTTCCTTCCCCTCCTCTACCACCTCATCAAAAGGCCAGTTCTTGATATATATTTTAGGAAGCATTTGGGTAACATATTCAGATTCGAACTTAATTATAGGAGTTGAGTTCATTTTGGAAGCCATGGCTGCTTGGATATTCCTTTTGTTAAACTCACTCAAATCACCCGTGCGAGAATTACCCAAAGGGTTTCCACTTTTAGAATTTGCCAAATAATAACGGCCACACTTTACTTCCGAACTGTCAAAATGGTTAATCAACGACAGTTTGCCTAAACGATAGATGGGAGCAGGGAAATTGACCGAATCCTTGTCATTCAGCGTCACCACATGCTCGACCAAATCCTTATCCTGATAGTGGAGATTACAAAAAACGGTGTCATAGACACAATAAAGTTTGGCAACCTCCTCCTCCGGATCTTTCCATTTCACACGAAGCAAAGACTTCTTCGGTTTGAGGATAACAGAATCCAAACGATAAACCGTTCGCATCATACTGGCAGACGAAAGGGATGGATTTAATATGTCCGCCTCTTGGCAGGTCATCACCTGTTTGGACTTGTTGGTTACAAAGTAAATATACAAAGAATCGCGTCGCTCGCTATCTACCCGCATCACATCAGCAATACTAAGCCTTAGCCTCACTTCTCCATTAGGCCTCAACTTCAAAACACCAGTCAATGAATCCATTGCCGTCTTGCTCGCATCACGGGCAACACGCACCGAAAACTTCAACCTAACCTTTGAAAAATCCAGTTCGCCTTGGGCAAACAAATTGACGCTACACATCAACAAGATTGCCCAACCTATCATAGTCTTCATCAAGCCACCCCTCATTTTTTCTTCTTCTTTTTGGCGTTCTTCTTCGCCAATTCAGCCTCTTTCTGCTCTTTCTCCTTTACCGCCTTGAAGAACTCCTTGCTTCCTATCACATTCATCTTCGAATAGGCAACAAATAACTGGCAACCTTTCAGCGGACAGTTTTCTATCATCGACGTGCTTTCCAAATCACCCGTTGATGTAAAAGATGCAGATCCAGGGATTGTAAATATGAACTTCACCTTCTGTTCTGAAGGGTCAAGTTTAGCCTCCTTCGAGTAACGAATATTCACTTGATAAACATTGCCATCTTCACGCAGCAAAGAGTACCAATACTCCTCGTAATCGTCTGATAGTACTCGTTTAACAACACTCTCGTCATACCCTTTTTTCTCCAGGAACTTTCTCATCCTCTCCACCTCCGAATGAGAAGCCACTTTGTTGCAGGCATAGAGATTGCTCCATATTTCGTAAGAGTGTTGACAAACGAAATCCAACGGGAAAGCCAACTCTGGGAAGAACGGATCAACCGTCAATTGGTTGCTCTTCTTTAAGCTGCCCAAAGCCACGGCAGGAAGTTGAAGTTTCGTTTCCACATCAACCATCGTCGAGTCTTTCAGATACATGACCTTCGACTTTATCGCGTACTCCATTCTTCCCTCTTTCAAAATCTTCATCTTGACAGGCAATTCAGTGGCCGCACATACATCTTTTATGAAGAACACTGCCTTATATTCGGTCTTCTTCTCATTCATGAAATTCGGCAGTTTCAAAACTGCCTCCTTGAAATAATAATAGGCCGTATCCTTCTCCACATAAGAATAGAGTGGCTGAGCCAAACGATAGGCTAACAGCAAAGAATCCTTACGATAAAGATCGACCTCGTTGGCTACAGCACCAGCCTTGGCCAAATCAACCACCATTGGCTCGAAATAACCATTCTTGCGTTTGTTTTTTATGGCAAAACTCATATCATTGCAATGGACTATCAAATTGAACTCCTTCATATAAGATATGATAGGAGACGCTGCGATTTGGTAACCATCATCGGCAGCTATCTGTTCCGGCCTTATACCATCCTTTGTTTTTCCCACCAAATAAATATAATAATCCACAGGCTCGGACGAACGAGTATTGATGACCGTCAACGGGTTAAAATTAAAAACGAACTTTTGACCCTTTTTCGTATTCTTTGGGATCTCCCCTATTTTGAAACCAGAAACCACTACATCATATTTCCGTCCATTAGGAAGAAACACCTTTTGCCCTAAAAAAGACAGATAACTCTTCTTCCCATCATAAAAAAAGACGGTCGCATATTTTTTAATATCTCCCGTAATAGCATAATCAACATTTATGAAATCAAACACAACAACTTGCGTGTCGGTTTTTTCCTCCATCCACTTCTTTGGTGAGAAAGAAGCTATCTTCTCTGATTGGTAATAAAGATCCACTTTGCCCGAAAGTTTGCTCACAAGAGGGTATAAACCCTCCCTATCGGAGAGACATGCCGTCTGTAAATCAGAAGACTGCCTTATGTAAAAACTAAAATAGGGCAGAGGGTTACCCACTGCATCTTCAAACTTCAAGAAAACAGAGGCTAGATTATCGCAAATCAATGACAAATCGACCTCTTGTCCCCTTTCCAATGGTTTTAGATGGCCTATCGTTTCGCCTAAGGCTATGAAATCAATTGTCACGCCAGCAGGTACATATCCTCGAGAACAACCATTTCTATCCAATTCAGCCGTCTCAAATTCAGGAAGAAACCAAACTTTGGATTTCAAATCCTCCTCTTCTTGTGCTTGATAGTGAAATTTCAAGTTAACACAACCATAACTATAAGGGCAACCGCTCTTAGTCATGACTTTCAAATTCAAACGAGCGCAGAGATTAGGGAAATCTCCGTTCCACCAAGTGAAATGTTTTACTACACCCTTATAAACATTACCACTCTTCACAGCAAAGCCCTCCTCTATCCACAGACCCTTTTGTTCGTCAAAAAACCACAACGGCATCGTATCAGGAGCACACTTCTGCATCGCCACAGGAATTGGGTAGGTCAACGAGGCTTGGGTGGAATCTTTCAACTGTAACTTCCTGCCTTCCTCATCCGAAAGCAAAACGTTCACCATACCGCAAGAGATCAGAAATGTCGTATCAAGCGAAGTGCGCAACGCCAACATATCTCCACCAGGCATCATTCGCTTAAAGTTGGCCGAATCAGGATTGAGATAGAGCACATCCATCTTCACAATGCCATTATACTCCTCTCCACTGTCATCGTAGGCGATGGCATTGGTCGGTATTTGAACCATCATTCCATTCACATTCAGTTCTACACCCTTCTTGGATGGGAAAGAGATGCTTCTACTGATATCAGTGTTCCCTCGGGGAGAGATTACAATAGAAACTTCAGAAGAGTCGAATGCCTCTTTGGAATAGATAAAATCATAAAAACCCTCTTTGGAAAACTTCACCACATAACGATTGCCTTCGATTTTAGGGTTTTCCAACACGAATCCGCCCAAACTGTCGGTCTCCATTTCGCCACCCTTCGTAGTCACCGTAACGAAAGGGACAGGATATCCTTCGGGGGTGGTCACTACTCCGTGCAGAGCAACTTTTATATCAGAAGTATTTGAGGTTGAATCGTCTTGCCTGCTCTCCGCTCCACTACCGCCACAAGAGGAAAGGGCCAACAATGTAATGAGATACCAGAAAACTTTAAAAAACTTTACATCCATACAGTCAACATTTTGAATCATACGAAGAAACTGTTTTGAATTAAATTCCAAAACTAAATTGAGAAACAAAACTCTTGCAAAAATACATAAAAATATCATCCATTTGACAAAGTAGATGATTTTCTCCACCTTCGCTCCTATACAAAGATAAGGGGCAATTAGGAAAATTTCAGTCACAAAATACGACATAGCCCGACAAAAAAATTAATTTTGTAAAAAATTTTACATTATGAAAGAAAAATACATACGTTTTGATTGGGCCATTAAACGCATATTGCGCGACAAGGCAAATTTTGATGTGTTAGAAGGACTTCTAACCGTGCTTATCGGAGAGAAAATTCTAATCAAGGAGATCTTGGAAAGCGAATCAAACCAAGAGACTTACGAAGACAAGTTCAATCGGGTTGACATCAAAGCCCTGAACTCAAAAAACGAGATTGTTATTATCGAAGTACAACTCTCAAGGGAAGTGCACTTCCTTGAACGCATTCTTTATGGCGTATCTAAAACAATCTGCGAACATATCTCATTAGGAAACGACTACGACAAAATCAAGAAGGTCTATTCCATTAGCATCCTCTATTTTGATTTAGGACACGGAGCCGACTATCTCTATTATGGGAAAACCGATTTCACTGGCGTACACACCAATGACACACTACAAATCACCAAACGAGAGAAAGATGCCATGCTTCCCACAAAAGACAAATCCATGGGTACAAAAGCCGATGCATCTTCTGTTTTCCCAGAGTACTTCCTCATCCGCGTCAACGAATTTAATGATCATGCCACAACTCCTATTGAGGAATGGATGGCCTACTTGAAAGACGGCATCATCAAAGAAGACACAACAACGCCAGGCCTTCAAGCGGCAAAAGAGAAACTCAAATATATGGAGATGAATAACCAAGAACGTCTCGCCTACGAAAGGCACATGGATAACCTGCGCATCCAAAACGACGTCATCTACACGGCAAAATTAGATGGAATCGAAGAAGGAAGGGCTGAAGGTCGAGTTGAGGGAAGGGCTGAAGGTCGAGCAGAAGGTCGAGCAGAAGGAATTGTCGAAGGAATCGAGCAAGAACGCTACTCAAACGCAAAAAAAATGAAAGAAGCAGGAATCAACGACTCTGTCATTTCTAAAATATCAGGCTTGACTTTGGATACGATTAAGAATTTATAGTGTAAGGTCTTCCCCCTTTACCTTTAAAATTTAGACATTAGTCCCCTACCCCAAAATTATGGGATGGGGACTTTTTGTAATTCTCAATCATACATTGTATCTTTACAAAAGAACAGGCCATCAAGCCTAATAACATCACACGGCAAAGATTTGAATATGAAACATTTTTATTTCTCTTTATGCATACTAATCTCACTTCTTCTCCTATCCTCGCATGCCAACGCAGACGTGATTATGCAAACAGGATTTGAGGAGCAACCACGAGAGACCCCAATGACCAGAGATTTATGGACATCAGAAGGATTCCAACCGGCCAGTTGGGATAATGGCCTCCAATCTCGCACAAAAATCGATGACTCCATCGCAGCACAAGGTATTCACTCGATGCGCGTCATGTACCCTAAAGGAGAATTCGGAACGGCACACACAGGCTGTCAGATCTCTTTACTATTTCCGTCTCTCAATGAAGCCTACGCCAGTTATTATCTGAGATTTTCTGAAAATTTCTCATGGGGCACAACCAATTACGGAGGAAAACTGCCCGGCCTTGCTGGAGGCGAAAACTGTTCAGGCGGCAAGCATTGTGACGGAACAAATGGATGGTCGGCCCGCCTCATGTGGAGAAGTGGGGGAAAACTCATTCTCTACCTTTACGACATGCTCAAACCCGACACCTACGGATTAGACGTTCAACTGACGCACCTTGACGGCAGCCCAATCATTGCAGAAAGAGGCAAATGGTATCATATCGCAGAACGTGTGAAGATGAACTCTACGCCTGATTTGGCCGACGGCGAAGTTCAAATCTGGGTGAACGGAGAAGAGGCGCTGCTTCTCACCGAGCGAAAATTCACCACCAACGAAGTGAAAATCGACAACTTCTACATCTCCACCTTCCATGGCGGAGACGATGAAGGATGGTGCCCAACTGACACTTGCTACACTTATTTCGACAACATCAAGATTGGCACCAACTATGAAGATGTCGCTCTTCAGAGTTGTCCGAAGCCCAATGTGGGTCCAGACCAAGCACTATGCGCAACAGGCAAAGCAACTTTTAAGGTAAACATGACGCCAGACTATTCAATTCAATGGGTGAAAGATGGAGAGAGAATATCCGAAGGAAATGATTTCACCACCTCGACACCTGGACAATACATTGTCGTCGCAGACAATGGCCATTGTTCCCAAAATGACACAGTAGTCGTGTCTGAGAACATCAAATTAAGACTGCAAAAGAGCGAGCACATCTGCTCTACATCTTTCGTCACCCTCAATACACAACAGACCAACGACGGCTCCATCTCTTTCCTCTGGAAACGAAACGGGAAGGCAATTGATGGGAATGACCTGCCTACGCTTAGCGTAAAGGATGCAGGCATATACACAGTGAGCGCGTCTGCAAAGAACTGCCCTACAACAACCGACAGTGCCATCGTGACGTCAGGTCTGCTCCCTATCGAAGATGTCCGGGGAGAGGAGGGCCAAACTATTGAATTGTCAGTCGCGACAGAGGGCGCCTTCTGCTGGCGTAACGCAAAGGGAGATCTTTTAGGCAATGGCAACCGACAGGAAATCACACTGGCTGCAGGCGAAAACTATATCTATGTGAATGATGAAAATGGATTTAACGGCAACGTCGGCAAAAAGCAACTTACAGAAAATGCCTGGACACGCAACAATTTCGACAAGGAATTCATGCAATTCGTGGTGGAACGAGAACTCTCCATCGACTCCCTCTCCATCTATCCTACCAAGGAGTTGGATGCCACTCTCCACATCGTAAATGAAGAGGATGGCACCGTCGTATTCAGCCAAACTTATAATGGTTTGAAAGGTGGCACCGAGGCACGCCTTCCCATCGGAGCGAAACTGAAGGCTGGACACTATCACATCGATGCCCAAGGGACCACTGCCCCACTTTATCATTCACATACGGACAACGATATACAATTCCCCTACACCATCGATGGTTTGATCTCATTAACCGGCTGCAATCTGGCTTGGATCAACAACAAAGGCTGGTACATGCTTTTCTACAATTGGCATGTAAGCGCAGGCAACTATTGTGCGGCAACTCCGGTAAAAACAACAGGCTATAATATAAACAAGACATCAGACACAAGCACGGATAAACTGTCGATTTACCAATCAGGGCACATGCTTATCATCGAAGGCACTAAAACCGGCCAATCCATTTCCATAACAGACAGACTCGGCAGAGAAGTCACTTCCCGCCTATCCAACGGAGAGAAAATCATGATTGATATGAAACATTGGTCCAACGGTGTCTATGTGGTGGAAGGACGACAAATCCTACTAAACAAGCAATAAACCTTCCCTATAATATGCCGGCGCACTCAAACATGCTCCGGTATGCTTCCGCCTTTTTCTCCAAACTGAGCGGATATGCCCGTGAGGAAGAAGGCAACCGATAGAGTTCCACCCCCTCTCGCAAAGGAAGATGTGCGCCTACAGAAGGGAAATCGGACAATGATAGTTGCGTCACTATATTCTCCGTAGCCTTCTCGCCCGTAGTCACAACAACCTTACAAACGGGGATGCAATCCAACAAAGCATTGATGTCGGTATATTCCACCACCTCCAAGAACTTGTCAGAGGCATTCTCCTTCAATCGCTTCACCGCCTCGGCCGTATCGTAGTAACCGATACCCTTCTCTTGCAGGAAATCTACAATCATGTCCCGTTTGAAACCCTTCGCTTCGACATCCACAAAATGGTTTTTGTCGCCAAAGAAGAGCAACCCCATGATGCGCCAGTGGTCGTTGATGAAGTTGGGGTAGAAGAAATCCATGCTCCACCTTTTGCGTTGAGGCGGAAAACTGCCCAAGAAGAGCACCTTCACACCCTGTGGCAAGAAAGGAAGCAAAGGATGATATTCCACCTCTGCGGTGCTACGGGATAGGTTAGCGGTATTTAAAAACGTCTGCATCATTATTGCTCAACTGATATTTACGATGGATAATACTACACATCTACTCGTTTTTGATGAAAAAGGCTCCCGTTGGGTGGAAACGGGACGGCCCTTTTATATATTCAACAATTTAGAGACGTCAGCCGGATTGAGAGCCCACTCATAAGTGTAGGCTTCGTCCGCATCGGCAACGACCTCAACCCTTTTGAGGTTCTGAGCCTTTGCCTTCATCTCAAGGAACTCTCCCACAGAAAGTTTTTCCTCAAGTCGGCGCAAGATTGCATTTATCGAGTTGCTATCTGCATTGTGAATGATTTGAGAAGTGAACGCCATCTCCAACCAAATAATCTCTCTTTTTGCAACATCAAGCACGCCAAAAACA
The DNA here is from genome assembly GCA_024401455.1 of Paludibacteraceae bacterium. GTDB lineage: Bacteria > Bacteroidota > Bacteroidia > Bacteroidales > Paludibacteraceae > RGIG10190. The sequence continues at coordinate 9,676 of JAKSLA010000067.1, forward strand.
AGTCCTTTTGACAAGTTTCCTTCGCTGATACGAACCATGTGCTGAACACAAGATGGGTCATAAGCCACCCCACTCTCTTCCGACAATTTCATCGGATTGGCAGAATCCATCCACCCCACAACAAGATTGGGAGAAAGTTCCCCACAAGAGTACGCATTGCAAGCGAATGTAACATATTGAGCGCCAGCCTTCTCAAGTTCTGGAAGGGAAAGTTCAATATACTCGGCGGTTCCTACCATATTAGGGATGGACTGAATATCCCCAGAATGTTTGGCACCAACACATGTCAAATTTCCATAGTAACAGTATTCTGTATCTCCGTTAGGATAGGCAATTCGACAACTCAAATCCATGTCGAGCATCTGAGCAGGCAAACCTTTGCCCCATTGAAGGAATAGACGAACGGCATCTCCTTCCACAGGAAAACGTGTTCCCATCAAAGCACAAGATGTGTCTTGGATTGTCGTAGAACGATCGCCAACACTCACTGGAATTTGGTAGAGCGTAGGATCGATGAAGATGGTTTGAGCATCCGTTTTTTGAGCAGAGAAATGTCGCTCCACCGCGTTTCGATAGATGTCATTCACAGCCTCAACCATCTTTTTACGCGCCTGTTCGTCATAGAGGAATAATAGTTTATGAGGCTCCAGGCTATGAGTGACACCCGTGATAGGGCGAGCAACACGAGGCGTTGTCGGATCAAAATAGATCTCTGCCGCGTTGCCTAATGACAGGAGCAGACGCATTGGCAAATGGTCTGCAACTTCATCGAAGGCAGCCAACACTTTGTCACTACCGAATCGGAGCATCGTGGCGAACAAACAGCGGGCGAACAAACCTGGACGTTTTTTAAGCAAAGACAATGTTTCATCAGCGTTATTCTCCAAACGAGCTTTGTCCACTACCCCTTGCCATGTCGTATAGTTTTGTTTGTAGAAAACATCCATAATTTCTGCAAGGTGTTCCATTCCTCTCTTGCGTGAGTATTCGCCCAGACGCAGCGCTCGAATAAAACGAACCCACATACCCCGTTTCGGATGCATATTTTCAGCCGCTTGCATCGCCGTCATCGGGATTGCATTCATCCATTTTGCCACCCTTAGACAAACTTTACGGTCGTATTTCAACATCAGTTTTGCCTTCATGCTCTTTGCCGCTTCTGCACCTATGTCTAAGGACTTGCACATATGGCTATACTTTCTGTTCGCGTTCGCAATCAATGTTTTGGGCTCAATAATCTGAGCATACCCCGTCTTCTCGAACCAAAGATAACGAAGCACATCCGTCGGCGTTTTCATAAACTCGGAAGCCTCATCGTCCTTGCCCTGCTCAACCAGTTTTTTAATGACAAACATGGTGGTCTCTTTCATTGGGATATTGACATCAGCAGGGAGAGGATATTCGTTGAGCAATTGTTCCAATGCGTCTTTCTGGGTTGCCTCAAGCGGGGTAGAAGACGAAAGAAGGGAGATAAACAGATTCTGCATCTCTTGATCTGTGAAGAGACGCAACTCCTTCATTTTGCTCCCTTGCCCTGTATATACGAAATCCGAAGTTTCAAACGGCGTACCACAGAATGGGCAACCATTGTATCGTTCGATGGGGAATGTGTTCTCTGGTATGAAATGCCCGCAAGGAAGATTCGTCCCTTTGATGCCCGCATCTTTACCGCCAAATAGATTCGCCAATAGCGTCACAAAATGATCCATACGAGATTCACCCGTAGGATTGTTCCATCCCTTCACAAGAGGAACCCAGTTCAGTTTCACGCCCATGACATTATTGATGCACCCTGTAATTTCCATCAAAGTGTTGGAAGGAACAGCATTAAGTGCATGAAGGAGTTCCTCGCTAACGCAGAAACCATTTTCGCCCAAACTCTTTACGAAGGCCAACACTGGTGCCGTCGCCTCCGATTCCATATTAATCTCGTCTCGATGAATGTCGAGGTAGATCGCACGATAACGAAGTGCTACTTTTGTTAACTGCTTATTCATAATCCAAATAAAATTAAAAAGGTAATTGGACGACTTTTATAGTACTTAGAATAACCAATAGAAGTAAGCCGTCCTTGACCTTGTTTATAGCAAAGAGGTAATTGAGCAACTGTTACCGCCCCAAGTTAATGGGGTAGCTCTCATGACTGAAGTAAGTCGCTCTTGACCTCGTTTTTGAGCGGTGGGCTGGATTCGAACCAGCATATGACCATTAGAAGTAAGCAGGGATTGAACCATAAGTTTGGTAATATCGATGCTAACCACCGCAAATTCGGTCATCTTTAAATGACAATGCAAATATCGCCAACAACTACGAAATGTTTCTGCGTAATACGAAAAAACTTCGCGAAAGAAAGAAAAAATATGTTTTTTTCGAACTACGCGAATTAATTGCGTAGAAATAACCTATCTTCGTAGAGACGTCCCCATGGGGTGTCTCAGCAATCATCTATTATCAACCAATTACAAAACGCAAGACTATGCCCGCAAACAAGAACGCACTAATCCGTTACAAAACCATCGATAGTTGCCTACGCAACACGGGGAGACGCTGGACGCTCAATGACTTAGTCAACGCATGCAGTGACGCACTCGGCGAATTGGAGAATAAAAGTGATAATGTCTCTATCCGTACGGTCCAAGGTGATATTCAGACGATGCGTTCGGATAAATTAGGCTATAATGCTCCGATTGAGGTTTACGAACGCAAATACTATCGCTATGCCGACTCGAACTATTCCATCATGTCGATGCCATTGTCTCAGAACGATTTCGAGGTGATGCAAGAGGCTGTGGATATGCTGCGCCAATTGGAGGGGTTTGACCAATTTTCAGGAATGGTCGATGTGGTCAGTCGCCTACAAGACAAGTTGTCCATCACCCGTAACAACAACAAACCAGTTATTCATTTCGACAGTGTGCCCAACCTAAAAGGACTAAAACTTTTGGAACCCATTTATAATCACATAGTCCACAAGCAGACACTTAGGATTATGTATCAGTCCTTTAAAGCAAGGCAATCAACGGAGTATATCCTCTACCCTCATATTTTGAAAGAATTCCGTAATCGATGGTTCCTATTCGGGTCAAGGCATGAAGATATGAGATTGTACAATCTCCCTCTTGATAGAATTATAAGCATAGAGCCGGCAGAGGAGATTCCCTATTGTGAAAATCCGGATTTTGACTCGGAACACTTTTTCGACGACTTGATCGGTGTCAGCAAGAACATAAACGACAAACCGTTGACAATTACGTTTTGGGCATCCTCAGAGCAGAGTAAATATATACTAACCAAGCCGATTCATCAGTCGCAAAAATTGCTGAAAGTGAATCCGAAAGACGGAAGTCGTATTTTCCAGATAGAGGTTGTCATCAACTTCGAGATGTATTCCGTCTTTATGAGTTATGGGCCGGGAATCAAGATTCTATCACCCCGACATGTCGCAAATTTTATGAAGAAGACGATGAAAGAGGCAGCAGACTTGTATGATTGATTATGCTTCCCCATTCCCTCTTTTGAGAATCTGAGCGGCCATGCTTCCGGAGAAGTTGTGCCAAACAGAAAAGATGGCACCTGGCACTGCCGCCAATGGATAGATGGCAAAGTGAACAGTGGCAAGTGATGTGGCGAGGCCGGAGTTTTGCATCCCCACCTCGATGCTGATGGCCGTCCGTTTCTTTGGTGACAATCCCATCAGCCTGCTTGCCATATAGCCGAGAGATAGGCCAAGAATATTATGCAAGACCACGGCAACAGCCACAAGCAGACTACACGCAATGATGTTTTGAGCATTGTGCGAAACAATGATGCCGATGATTGCAGCGATTGCCAACGTGGAAAACATAGGCAGATAAGGGACAACCTTTTGTGAGAAATTCTTGAAATAATGGTTGATGAAGAGGCCTGCAACGATTGGAAGAATCACTACTTGAACAATGCTTACGAACATTCCCACGATATCCACTTCCACCGTCTTTCCTGCTAATAATAAAACCAAGGCTGGAGTGGCGAATGGGGCAAGCAAGGTGGAAACTCCCGTCATGGCAACGCTTAACGCAACATCGCCTTTCGCTATATAGCAAATCACATTGCTGGCTGTTCCGCCCGGACAGCATCCCACAAGTATCACTCCCAAAGCAAGTTCAGGAGGCAGATTTAACACATGGCTAAGCCCCCATGCAACGAGTGGCATGATGATGAATTGTGCCAACTCTCCTATCACGATCTCTTTGGGATGCATCAGTACAGGTTTGAAATCAGAAGGTTTCAAAGTCAAGCCCATTCCAAACATGACGATGCCAAGCATAGGCGTTATTGCTCCCGCGCCAATCCATAGGAAAGAGGAGGGCACGAATAAAGCAATTGCTGTCACGGCAATGACTATCAACGTGATATGGGAGGCTATCCAATGGGGTATTTTGCTCATATTCATCTTGATTTATTTCTTAATTTTCGTTACGGTTATGAGTTGCAGGAATTTTGACAGGGGGCTCATCTTTCATCCCTTTCCTCTTCCAACAATCCGATTTTCTTTTCAATCATCTCCCCATCGCGTTGACCGTGAAATCCACCTATGGATCCGTCAGACGCGATTACTCTGTGGCAAGGAACCTCTGGTGCGAAAGGGTTTCGTTTGAGTGCCTGACCGATGGCTTGAGCACTGCGACAACCGATTCTCAACCCAAGTTCCTTGTAGGAGATGGTTTCACCACGAGGCACGTCCAGCAGGGCCAGATAGACCTTACGCTGAAAGTCGGTGATGGACTTGTCATTCATTACACGCTCTCTGATGGTCATGGAGAATGGATTATTTGTCAGGATGAATATAGATAGGAACGAATTGGGAGTCATACATTAGTGAAACGCCCAAAATCCCGTATTGGTCACTGGATCATACTTTCTGCCGATATTGCCACCCATAACAGGATTTAACTCAATCTCAGCAGTATATAACACCTTAGTGGACTTCATGTGTCCGCCGATGGTTTTATGCGCTCCATCCTCCAAGTAAGTGTATAACGCATGGGTATGATGGTAATAGTTCTTGTCGTCTGATATGATATTGCCATTGATGGATATCAGTTCGAGCATTCCCTCTAAAAATGTGGTCTCAAACTCTTTCTTTTCCGGGATGAATGTTTGAATCTCAGCCGTTTTGCATCCACCTATACCAGAGAATGTGGCCGACTTGATGTTATTCTTCTTACAGATGTCTATCAATCCGCTGATGATTTCATCGTCAAAATCAAATCGGACATAATATTTGTCGCCTAATTTTTTGTACTCCATAACTATCTACTGTTGATATTTCGAACCAATCGCTAAGTTAAGAAAATTTTGCCACAGAAATGGATTCCCTACGGAGATTTGGGTGAGATGAACCTATAAACAAAACGAACCCCGAAAGAGTTTATCTTCCGGGGTTCGCTTTGAATTGATACTCCAATTTCCAAGCTGGATTTAGAAAGAATGGTTAGATAGCACGAACATCTACTCTCACTCCTGCATCACTTCGGCGAGCCATCCTTACTTCCTCCCTCGCTCCTGCATCACTTCGGCGAGCCATCCTTACTTCCTCTCTCGCTCTTACATCACTACGGCGAGCCATCTTTACTTCCTCTCTCGCTCCTGCATCACTTCGGCGAGCCATCCTTACTTCCTCTCGCACTCCTGCATCACTACGGCGAGCCATCCTTACTTCCTCTCTCGCTCCTGCATCACTTCGGCGAGCCATCCTTACTTCCTCTCG